>NZ_JBHWGD010000010.1:160199-166021 GCF_042733235.1 Kitasatospora sp. NPDC059722 | reverse complement strand
GCCGACCGCGCCGACCCCCCCCCCCTGGCGCTCCCTGCCCCTTGGCCTGGTGTCCCTGTTCACAACCAGCCCCCCCCCCCCCCCACCGCACCCCGCTCTCTTTCGACCCTGATTTCTCGAACCGGCCCCCGGTTCGTTCCCCCTTGCGCTCTGGAGCACCGAACATGACCCCCGCCGCCCCCTGGCTCGTCGCCGGCCTCGGCAACCCCGGCCCCTGGTTCCGGCTCACCCGGCACAACGCGGGCTTCCTCGCCGTCGACCGGCTCGCCGAGCGGCACGGCGCGCGGTTCCGGCGGCGCGCGATCGGCAGCCGGGTCGCCGAGATCGAGGTGGACGGCCGACGGGTGCTGCTCGTCAAGCCGCAGTGGTTCATCAACCTGTCCGGCCGCCCGGTGGCCGGCCTGATGCGGCGCCACGGCGTGCCCGTCGAGCAGCTGGTGGTGGTCCAGGACGACCTCGACTTCGCGTTCGGCTCCTGCAAGCTCAAGCGCGGCGGCGGCCCCGGCGGGCACAACGGCGTGCGCTCGGTCGGCGACGTCCTCGGCACCCGCGACTTCGTCCGGCTGCGCTTCGGCCTCGGCCGCCCGCCGAAGGGGCAGAGCGTCGGCGACTTCGTCCTGAAGAAGTTCTCGGAGGACGAGCTCGCCGCCCTGCCGGGCGTGCTGGACCGCTGCGCGGACGCGGTGGAGACGCTCGTGCGGCTCGGCCTCAACCGGGCCCAGGACGCGCTGAACGCCGTGTCCTAGTCGCGCGTCAGGAGCGGGCGGGGCCGGCAGGGCCGGCAGGGCCGGCAGGGCGGGCAGGGCGGGCAGGGCGGCCCGGCCGGGTGAGGAGCACGGCCGCCGCCGCGACCCCCGCGAGGACCAGCAGCACCGTCCGCCCACCGGACGCCGCGCCCGCCAGGTGGACACCCAGGACGGACAGCGCCATGCCGAGCGCCGTGCCCAGGCTGCGCGCCATGTTCACCATGCCGCCGCCGACCGCCGAGCAGGCCGCCGGGATCGCCCGCATCACCAGCGCGTTGTTCGCCGGCAGCAGCAGGCCCAGACCGTACCCGGCGACCAGCAGCGGGACCGCCGACACCCCGGCCGAGACCGGCAGCAGGGCGAACAGCAGCAATCCGGCGCCCGCCATCACCGCGCCGGAGCGACACCTCGTCACGTCCGACCAGCCGCGCGGCAGCAGCCCGCCGCCGACCGTCGCCGCGACCGCGAACGCGGCCGGCAGCAGCGTGATCACCAGGCCCGCGCCGGCCGTCGACACGCCCGCTCCGGTCAGTAGCACCGGGCCCAGCACGAGCGGGCAGAACAGCAACAGGTACCCGATCAGCGCGACCACCAGCCCGGACCGCACGCCCGGAGTGTTGACCAGCCCGGGCGCCAGGATCGGCCGGGCGGCCCGCTGCTCCTGGCGTACCAGCGCGAGCGTCTGGACGGCCGAGGCCACGAGGAGGACGGCGACGAGCCAACCGGGCAGCGGCAGGCCCGAGGCCGTGGACAGGGCGAGCAGCAGCGCCGTGGTGGCGCCGGTGATCAGCAGCATGCCGGGGAAGTCGAAGCGGTGCGCCTTCCCAAGGGGCAGACGCGGCCCGGGCACGACCGCCGCGCGCTCCGCCCTGGTGCGCGGCAGCAGGTACCAGCCGGCGACGATGCCGAGCACGCCGATCGGCACGTTGACCCAGAACACCCACTGCCACGACGCGTGCTCGACCAGCAGCCCGCCGAGGGTCGGCCCGAACGCCAGCCCTAGGCCCTGGGCGGCCGCCTGGATGCCGAGCGCGCGCCGCATCGCGTGCTCGGGCACGCCGCGCGCCACCAGCGCGACGCTGTTGGCCTGCATCATCGCGGCGCCGACGGCCTGCACGGCCCGGCAGCCGACCAGGATCCAGAGGCCGCCGGCGAACCCGGCGCAGAGCGAGGACAGGCCGAAGACGGCGAAACCGCCGATGTACATCGTCTTGCGGCCCACCAGGTCGGACAGCCAGCCGATGGGGGCCAGCAGGGCGACCAGGACGAGCAGGTAGGCGAGGGCGACCCACTCGACGGCGGCGAAACCCGCGCCGAAGTGACGGCCGAGGGCCGGGAAGACCAGGGCGATCACACTGGCGTCGAGCTGACCGAGGAAGGCACCGAGACACACGGTGCCGACGGCCAGCCAGTGGGCGTGGCGCCAGCCGGCTATGCCGCGGGGCCTGGGGCGCTCGGTGAGCAGCCGCGCGGCGAGGACGGTGGCGTTCATGCCACTCAATATATCGGATGCAGACATGTTCTTTCTACGACCTGATCGGAATCAGATGCGCACGGGGTGTGGCCGGCGGTTCGGCCGGCGATCCGCGCGGGCCGGCGCAGCGGCCGGGGGCAGCGCCCGAACCCGCTCCCCGGCACCCCCACCGGGCCGGCTGAAGCGTCCGTAGCAGGCGATACGCTGTCCGCCATGCCGTCGTCACCGCACGTTCCCGACTCCGCCACCGGAACCCCCGAAACGTCGGTCGAACACGCCCGCCGGCTGACCGACGTCGTCACCCGCCTGCGCCGCGCCCTGCGCAGCAGCATCCGCACCGACTACCCGTGGGAATCCCTCCCCATGGCCCAGGTCGAACTCCTCCAGACCCTCGCCGCCGCACCCCTGCGCGTCGGCGAACTCGCCGCCCGCCAGCGACTCGCACCCAACACCGTCAGCGGCCTCGTCGGCAAACTCCTCGACGCCGGCTTCGTCGACCGCCAGGCCGACCCCGGCGACCGCCGCACCGCCCGCATCGCCCTCACCCCCGCCGGCCAGCGCCAGCTCGACGACTGGCAGCACGCCCACGAACGCCGCATCGCCGACGCCCTCGGCACCCTCGACCCCGCCGACCGCGACGCCGTCTTCCAGGCCCTGCCCGCCCTCGACCAGCTCGCCCGCGCCCTCGCCGGCCCCACCCCGACCGTCGAATAACCGCTGGTCACGCCCGCCCCACGAGCACTACCGTGCGTGCCGTGAACACGGCACTGGTACACCTCGAACCCTGGACGGACGCCGACCTCGCGCTGCTGCGCCGGGTCAACACGCCGGAGATGAAGACGCACGTCGGCGGCCCGGAGAGCGAGGAGCAGTTGCTCGTCCGGCACGCCCGCTACCTCGACTTCGTCCCCTCCGGCCTCGGCTGCATGTACCGGATCGAGCTGCTCCCCGGCGGCGAACCCGTCGGCACCGTCGGCTACGGCACCCGGACGTGGGAGGGCGGGACGGTCCACGAGATGGGGTGGAACGTCCTCCCGCCCTTCCAGGGCCGGGGCATCGCCGTGGCCGCGACCCGCGCGGCCGTCGCCGCCGCCCGCCGCGAGGCCCGGCACCGGTACCTGCACGCCTTCCCGTCGGTCGACAATCCCGCGTCGAACGCCGTCTGCGAGAAGGCCGGCTTCACGCTGCTCGGGGAGACGGACTTCGAGTTCCCGCCCGGCCGCCTCATGCGGAGCCACAACTGGCGCGTCGACCTTCGGGCGTAGACCCGGCTCGGCACGGGGCGGGGCGGGGCGGGGTGGGACGGGACGGGGCGGGACGGCACTCGGAATCGGGGCCGGGCAGGGCGGCATTCGGAATCGGGGCCGGGCCGGCCGGCACTCAGAACAGGGTGCCGCTCTCCAGCTCCAGGAGCCAGCGCTTACGGTCGACGCCGGCCGCGAAGCCGGTGAGGGCCCCGCCGGCCCCGAGGACGCGGTGGCAGGGGCGGACGATGAGGAGCGGGTTCGCACCCACGGCGCCGCCGACGGCGCGCACGGCCCGCGGCGACTCGCCCGCCATCGCGGCGAGCCGGCCGTACGTGACGGTCTCGCCGTACGGGATCTCGTCCAGGGCCGCCCAGATCCTCCGCCGGAAGTCGGTGCCCTCCGGGGCGAGCGGCAGGTCGAACCCGGTGCGCTCACCGGCGAAGTAGGCGGTCAGCTGGGCCACCGGCTCGGCGAGGGACTCCGGGTCGAGGACCCAGTCGTCGGCGGGCTCGGCGAGGGCGTACTTCTGGCCGGGGGCGGTGACGGCGGCCAGCGCGGCCGGACCGTCCCCGTCGGGCCGGACGCCGCTCAGCAGCAGCCGGCCGAACGGGCTCTCCATGGTCGTGAACACGGTCGTGGTCATGCTCGTGCGTTCTCCGTTCCGGTACTGGTGGCGCTCGCGGACCCGGCCCACAGCCGGTGGACCGCGTAGGAACGCCAGGGGGCCCACGCCTCGGCGGCACGGGCGGCGGACTTGGGGTCGCCGGGGGCGCCGAGGCGGACGAGGCCGTGCTTGACGCCGATGTCGCTCGGGAGGAAGACGTCGGGGTCGGCGAGCGCCCGCATCCTCAGGTAGCCGACCGTCCAGGGGCCGATGCCGGGCAGGGCCATCAGCTGCTCGGCCGACTGCTCCCGGTCGACGCCGCCGTCCAGCCGGACCACGCCCTCGGCGAGCGCGGCGCAGAGGCCGGTGAGCGCCCGGCGGCGGGCGGCGGGCATCGCGAAGTCCTCGGGGTCGGCGGTGGCCAGGGCGGCCGCCGTCGGGAAGAGCAGGCGCAGGCCGCCGTTGGGCTCGGGCAGGGCGGTGCCGTACTTCTCGGCGAGCCGGCCCGCCAGGGTGCGGGCCGCGCCGACGGTGATCTGCTGGCCCAGCACGGCGCGGACGGCGAGCTCATGCGGGTCGACGTGGCCGGGCGAGCGCAGGCCGGGACGCTCACGGACCAGCGGGCCGAGGAGCGGGTCGGCGCCGAGCTGCTCGTCGACGGCGTCGGGGTCGGCGTCGAGGTCGAAGAGGACGCGCAGGCGCTGGACGGCCGTCGGCAGGTCGCGCAGGTCGGCGAGGAGGAGGCGGCAGTCGAGCCACCCGCGGGTGCGCTCGTCGCCGGGCGCGAGGCCGTCGACCTCGGCGATGCCATGACCGTAGGGGAGCGCGAGGGTACGGCGGTAGGTGCGGACGCCGGGGCGCGCGCCGGGGACGACCTCCTCCACGCCGGGGACCGCGCGCAGGGCGAGGAAGTCGATCAGGTGGTCACTGTCGATCGCGCCGCGATAGGCGAGGCGCAGGGTGAGGCCGCCGGCCGGGGTCGCGATGCGGCGGCCGGCCGCGACCTCGGCCCGCAGGCCGCTCGGGGTGCGGTCGTAGACCTCGCGGACGGTGTCGTTGAACTGCCGGACGGAGGCGAAGCCGGCCGCGAACGCGACGTCGGTGACCGGGAGTTCGGTGGTCTGCAGGAGCAGCCGGGCGGTCTGGGCGCGGCGGGCGCGGGCGAGCGCGATCGGGCCGGCGCCGAGTTCGGCGATGAGCTGGCGCTGGAGCTGGCGGGCGCTGTAGCCGAGGCGGTGGGCGAGGCCGGCGACGCCCTCGCGGTCGACGAGGCCGTCGCCGATCAGGCGCATCGCCCGGCCGACCAGGTCGGCCCGGTGGTTCCACTCCGGCGAGCCGGGCACCGAGTCGGGGCGGCAGCGGCGGCAGGCGCGGAAGCCGGCGCCCTGGGCGGCGGCGGCGCTCGGGTAGAAGACGCAGTTGGTGCGCTTGGGCGTCACGGCGGGGCAGCTCGGCCGGCAGTAGATGCCGGTCGTCGTGACGGCGGTGAAGAAGACGCCGTCGAAGCGGGAGTCCCGGCTGTCCACGGCTCGATACCGGATGTCGTCGTCGATCACGCTGTCCAGTCTGCGGCACCGGAGGGGTGTCGACTGGCGGGAATCGGACATGACCGTCGGGGGGCTTCCTCCTCCTGCTTTCCCTCCCTCTCGTCCTCGGCCGTCTCCCCCCGCGGGGCGGCGGGGGGGGGGGGCGGGGGGGGGCGGCCGAGGGCGCGGGGTCGGGGGGGGGGAGCGGGGGGGCGCCGGACCGGG
>NZ_JBHWGD010000010.1:159836-160189 GCF_042733235.1 Kitasatospora sp. NPDC059722 | reverse complement strand
CCGCGGATCGCGTGTGACGGCCCACCGGCCCCCGGCCCCCTCCCCCCTCCCCCCTCCCCCCCCCTCCGCCACCCACCCACCCACCCGCGCGTGCCCACCACCCGCCTCGGCCGCCTCACCCACCCACCCGCCCGCCACCCGGCGCGGCCCTCTGGCACAGCCCTCAGGTGCAGCCCCTCAGGTACAGCCCTCAAGTGCACCCTCTGCCACAGCCCTCCAACCCTCGCCACCCTCCGCCGGGGGGGGGGGCGGGGCGGGGGGGCCCCCGGCGGGGGGGGGGGGGGGCCGTGGCGGGCCCGGCGGGGGGCGAAACCCGCTGCGAGGGGTGGGCAGGGGATAGTGTTAGGCCGCGC
>NZ_JBHWGD010000010.1:104285-159826 GCF_042733235.1 Kitasatospora sp. NPDC059722 | reverse complement strand
TATAAGACACCGCCTAAAGTGCCCCCTCGGCCACAGCCCTCCACCCCTCGCCACCCTCCGCCGGCTGGGCACCGGGCCCGGTGCCCAGCCTTGCGGGGTGTGCGGTGTCAGTGCCGGACCGGGCCGTTCTCCTTCCGCATCGACTTGGTGATCGTCTTCCACTTCTTCAGCCGCGCCGAGGCGAGCCGGGCGTCCGACCGGGACGCGATCCACTCGTTCTCGCGCTGGAGCTTGCGGTAGCTCTCCCACCTCCGCTGCGGCAGCGTGCCCTCCTCCAGCGCGGCCTGGACGGCGCAGCCGGGCTCGGTGTGGTGGCCGCAGTCGTGGAAGCGGCACTCCTCGGCCAGCTCGGCGATGTCGGCGAAGGCCAGGTCCACGCCCTCACCGCCGTAGAGGCCGACTTCGCGCAGTCCGGGGGTGTCGATGAGCACGCCGCCCCCGGGCAGCGCTATGAGTTCGCGGGTGGTCGTGGTGTGGCGTCCCTTCTGGTCGACGTCGCGGGCGGCCTGGACGGTCATGACGGCCGCGCCCGCGAGCGCGTTGGTGAGGGTGGACTTGCCGACGCCGGACTGCCCGATGAGGGCGGTGGTGCCGGGGGTGCAGGCGCGCAGGACGTCCATGCCCTCCCCGGTCTCGGCGCTGACGACGAGCACGGTGACGCCGGGGGCGACGCCTTCGACGTCGGCACGGATGAACTCGGCGTCGTCGACGAGGTCGGCCTTGGTGAGGACGACGACGGGTTCGGCGCCGGACTCCCAGGCAAGGGCGAGGAAGCGTTCGATCCGGCCGAGGTCGGGGTCGGCGGCGAGGGAGGCGGCGATCAGGACGGTGTCGACGTTGGCCGCGAGCACCTGGCCGTCGGAGCGCTTGCCGGCGACCTTGCGGATGATCGCGGTGCTGCGCGGCAGCAGCGCCGTGACCGCGGCCATGGGCTGGGCGTCGAGGTCGACGGCGGCCCAGTCGCCGGTGCACGGGCAGTTGATCATGTCGGCGTCGCCGACCGGCCGGGTGTCGAGCCGGACGGTGCGCGCTTCGCCGGTTTCGGGGTCGGCCAGGACGGCGTCGCACTGGCCGCGGTCGACGCGGACGATGCGGGCCGGGACGAGACCGGCCTCGGCGAGCGGGGTGAACAGCTCGTCGAGCTCGGCCGTCCAGCCGTAGCCGGACAGCGCGGCGGAGAGCTCAGGGCGCTCGGCGTGCTCAGGGCGCTCGGCGTGCTCAGAGCGCTCGGCGTGCTCAGGCAGCTCGAAGTGCTCAGCGGCCGGGGAGGACGAGGAGAAAGAAGAGGGGTACGACGGAACGGAGGCAGCGTTGAACAACGCAGTGGGCCCTTCGGGAGGAGATGATCCCGGCGGGCTGCGGCTGGCTCGGAACGTCAGCCGGCGGCCGGGAAAAGGAGGTGATCGCGCGTGCTGCCCAGGGCAGCTATCGGGGCAACGACGGCCATGGGGCTCACCTCCTGCTCTCTACTCCTCGGGCGGCCCGAAGAGGGCGCCCGAACCGGACGGGAGAAACGCTAGCGAAGAACGGTTCCCGCGCCAACAGGTTTTTGACCTGTGGAAATGCGCGGGCGAGGGCGGGATCAGCCGCCGTAGCGGTGCTTGAGGTTGGGGTCGTCCAGCCACCAGGGCCGCATACCGGTCTCCTCTTCCTCCTCGCGGCCCTCCGCGCGCGCCTGGGCCGCCGCCTCCTCGAAGCGGGCGTCCAGCTCGGCGTCCACGGCCTTGATCTCCTCGCGCCCCTGCACCACCATGCGCCGCACGAGCGCGGCCAGGAACGGCAGCCCGACGAGGTCCCCCAGCACCCAGAAGGCGTTGCCGCCCCAGGTCTGGTCCTGCGCGAGGCTCGGCCCCCAGGGCCGCCCGAGGGCGACGTAGTGGTGCTCGGCGACGAGGTGGCCGCCGTAGATGAGGACGATCCCGAGCCCGGCGTCGAAGATCACCTCGGCGAAGGTGATGAACAGCCCGACCAGGTGCGGGTACTCGTGCCCGACGGGGTCGATCTGGAGTCGCGGCCAGAAGTAGGCGAGCCCGAGCAGCACGAGCGCCAGGTGCAGTACGAGGTTCCCGGCGCCGCTGGAGACCGACCAGTCGTACCAGGGCGTGGAGTAGAGGAGCCACGGCGGCGCCATCAGCAGCGCGGTCGAGACGGCCGGGAACATCAGCACCTTGGACGGCTTGCTGCGCAGCGCCCGCAGGATCCGCTCGCGCCGCCGCTCGGACGCGGACCCGACGAGCAGCGAGACCGGCGCGCCGAGCGCGAGCAGCAGCGGGACGACCATGAGCAGCAGGACGACCTGGACGGCCCGGTCGGTGAAGAGGACGCGGTCGTAGACGCCGAGGCCGGAGCAGGTGGCCCAGATCCACAGGAGCAGCCCGCCGAGGAAGGCCGCGGTGCGGGTGGGCTGCCAGCGTTCGCCGCCGGTGCGGTGGACGGCCCGGACGGCGAGGAGGTACCAGGCGCCGAGGAGGACGGAGATGCCGAGGACGAGGGGTTCGGCGGTCCACGAGGTGGCGAGGTCGGACCACTGCCAGGCCGGCGGCCCGCTGTAGCCGAGCGCCTGCACCGAGCCGTCCATCCGTCCGCCACCTCGTCCACGCCGTGCTGCCGCCGGCCCCGTGCCCGGGCGGGCTCGGGGTGCGCCGGGGTCCGTTCGCGGTGTCCGGCGCCCCGCCATGATGGCCGGTGGGCAGTGGATCACCGCGGCCAGGGGGCCTCTCTATACCCCACCCTGAACAAGGCTTTGCCAAACCTTGCCGAAGCTTTGCCGAGGCAAAGTTTTCGCCCCGTTCCGTCCCCATGCGCAACCGGCGGAGGGGCACGTTCGTCTGGCAGGATGCACCGTCGGCATACCGGCCACGCGGGTGACAACAAGGGGACGACAAGGGTGCAAAGCACTGCACGCGGCGAGGGCCGCCGGCTGGCGGCGCGCCACCGCAACATCGAGCTGGGCCTGCTGGCCCTCGCGGTGGCCGTCTGTGTGGCGGGACACATCGACGCCGATCTGGCGCTGACCGGCAAGATGCCGCCGAACCTGCTGATGCGGCTCCTGCCCCTGGTCGGGCTGGTGGGCGCGGCGCACATGGCGGTGCGCCGGTTCGCCCCGTACGCGGACCCGCTGATCCTGCCGCTGGGCGTGTTCCTGACCGGTTTCGGGCTGATGCTGCTGGACCGGCTGGACATCTCCTACGCGGCGGCGCACGCGAAGAAGGGCGACTTCCAGAAGCTCCCGGCCGCGCCGCAGCAGTTCATGTGGGTGTTCATCGCGGTCGTGGTGTCCCTCGCGCTGGTGGTGTTCATCAAGCACCACCGGTTCTTCCAGCGCTACGTCTACATCCTGATGGCGGGGGCGCTCGTCCTGCTGGCCGCGCCCGCGTTCTTCCCCGGGCGTCCGGAGGACTTCGGCGCCAAGCGCTGGATCCGCCTGTTCGGGCTCTCCTTCGAACCGGACGAGTTCGTCAAGGTCGCGATCACGATCTTCTTCGCCGGCTACCTGATGGCCTCGCGGGACGCGCTCGCGCTGGCCGGCCGCAAGATCTGGGGCATGACCCTGCCGCGCGGGCGGCACGCCGGGCCGGTGCTGGCGATCTGGGTGATGAGCCTGCTGGTGCTGATCTTCGAGCGCGACCTCGGCACCTCGCTGATCTTCTTCGGCATCTTCGTCGTGATGCTGTACGTGGCGACCGAGCGCACCAGCTGGGTGGTGCTCGGCCTGCTGATGGCGGTCGGCGGCGCGGCGGTGGTCGGCACCCTGGAGCCGCACGTGCACGGCCGCGTCGAGGCGTGGCTGCACCCGCTCGACATCTACAAGCCGGTGCACGACAAGGCGATCATCTCCGACCAGCCGGCCGAGGCACTGTTCAGCCTGGGCACCGGGCACCTGACCGGGACGGGCCTGGGCTCGGGCCGGCCGTGGCTGATCGGCTTCGCCGGGCGCAGCGACTTCGTCTTCACGACGATCGGCGAGGAGCTGGGCCTGGCCGGGGTGACGGCCGTGCTGCTGGTGTACCTGCTGCTGGTGCAGCGGGGTCTGCGCACGGCGGTCGGGCTGACCGACCCGTTCGGGAAGCTGCTGGCGACGGGTCTGTCGACGGCGCTGGCGCTGCAGGTGTTCGTGGTGGTCGGCGGGGTGAGCGGCCTGGTGCCGCTGACCGGCAAGGCGTTGCCGTTCCTGGCGGCGGGCGGTTCGTCGCTGCTGGCGAACTGGCTGACGGTGGCACTGCTGATCAAACTGAGCGACTCGGCGGGGCGGACGGCGCTGGAGCCGGCGCTGCCGAGCACGGACTTCCCGGCGCAGGTAGCCTCGAAGCGCCCGGCCCAGGCCGACCAGAGGGCCGGTCAGGCCACCGGCCAGGGCTCCGGCCAGGCCGGTCAGGGGGACGGCCAGGCCGGTCAGGCCCCGGGCCGGACGCCCGCGCACGGCACGCCGTCGGGCCCGGGGTCCGAGCCCGCGCCCGAGGCGAGTGGGCAGCAGGCCGGCCGGCCGGGCGCGGTGGCGGACTTCCCGACGGCGCCCGGCTACGGCACCGCCCCGGATCCGTCCCGGCCGGGCGGCACGCTGGGGGGCGGCTTCCACACGCCGGCGCAGCCGTCCGGACCGCACTCGTCGACTCCGCAGCCGTCGACTCCGTACCCGCCCGGCCCGTACCCGCCGAACCAGAACCCGGCGACCGCCTGACGGGCCGCAAGGGCGCCCCGGAAACACCGGGACACCGGGACACCGGGACACCGGGACACCGGGCACACCGGGACACCGGGCACACCGGGCACACCGGGCACACCGGCCGCAGCGAAGCAGCAAGCGAAGCAGCGAACGCCACAGGGCCTCCCCCGCACCCGCGGGGGAGGCCCTGTCGCACGTCCTACCGCTGCTGGTCCCAGGGCGGCCGCGGCGGGTAGCCGGGCGGCGGGTACTCCAGGGGCGGGGCGGTGGGCCGGTCGCTGTCGGGCGGCGGCGGGGTGGGCCGGTGGTGGGGGCCGCCGCGGGCGGTGAGGCGGCCGCGCACGTTGTCGGCGGCGAGGACGTCGGCCCAGCGCTCGGGGTACTCGGAGGGCACGTCGACGTCGTCGCCCTCGTCCTCGCCCCACTCCTCCTCGGCGCCTTCGGCGAGGCCGAGTTCGCGGGCCCGGCGGGCGCGTTCGGCGGCGCGCCGGGCGGCGACCTCGCGGACCGTGGCCGCGGCGGCGGCCTCGTGGGCGCGCTCGTTCTCGGCGCGGGCGTCGGCGGTCTCCAGGGTGGGCCAGCGCCGGTCTATGGCGGCGTTCATGGCGGCGCCGATGAGCACGGCGAGCGCCACGACGAAGATCCACAGCAGGACGGCGACGGGCGCGGCCAGCGAGCCGTAGACGGAGGGGCCCTCGACGGAGCTGACGAGGTACAGGCGCAGCGCGACGCTGCAGAAGACGAGGACGACGAGGGCGACGAGGGCGCCGGGGATGTCCTCGCGCCAGGGCGTGGAGACGGGCACGGCGAGGTGGTAGAGCGTCGTGAGGGAGACGATCAGCAGGGCGATGGCGACGGGCCAGTAGGCGGCGCCGACGAGCCCGGCGATGCCCGGTACGGCGTTCTCGACGAGGCCGGGCCCGGCCATGAGCAGCGGCAGCACGAGGGAGCCGATGAGGAGGGCGCCGAGGTAGAGGCCGAGGGACATGAGGCGGGTCTTGACGATGCCGCGCTTGCCGTCGAGGCCGTACATGACGGTGATGGTGTCGATGAAGATGTAGAGGGCCCTGGAGCCGGACCACAGCGAGAGCAGGAAGCCGATCGAGATGAGGTCGGGCCGGGTGGTGTCGAACACCTGGTTGAGCAGCGGCACGACGACGTCGTTGATGGAGGAGTCGGAGAGGACCGTCCCGGAGGCCGAGACGATGTCGTGCTTGAGGCGCTCGATGGTGCCGGCGCCGAGGACCTGGTCGAGGTAGCCGAGGGTCGCGGCGAGGCCGAGGAGCAGCGGCGGGATCGACAGCAGGGTGAAGAAGGCCGCCTCGGCGGCGAGGCCGGTGACCCGGTACTCGACGCAGGTGTTGGTGGTGTCCCGGACCAGTTCCCACGCCGTGCGGCGCCAGGTGGCCTGCTTGGCCGCGCGCCGGGAGCCCTTGCCCCGGCGTCGGGAGGGCCGCTCGGGGTGCGGTCTGCTCGTATCGCCTGCTGCTTGCACAGGGCTAACGGTATCGGGCCGGGCCCGGCCGGTTGATCTCAGCGGGGCCCCGGGCGTGCGTCCGCCGGTTTCCGGGCGGGCGGCGGGGGGAGCGGCGGGAACGCGGCGGCGTCCCGCATTTCGAAACCACAGCGTCCATGATGCGGACGTTAGTGGACCGCGAGTCGTGCGCCGTGCGAATCTCTTGCCATGCCTAGCGCCGGAACCACCCTGGTAGGTCGACTCCACGTCGATCTCCTTCGCGTGTCCAGCGCCATCTGTCCGGTGACCTGAGCCCCACCCCGCCGCCACCACCGCACCCCGGCGCCACCACCTCGCCATCCCCGCCGACGTGGATGCGCACGGCGCCCGCCCGGCCCGGTCACTGCCCTCACGGTCCTGAGAAACAGCAGGTCACAGGAGCACCGCCCGGTCGAGCACGCCCAGCGACCCACCCGGCGTCAGAGCCACCTGCCCCGAAGGACTTCACCATGGCCACCTCCCCCGAGACCGTCGAGCCCACGGCCGACAGTGCCGCCGAGCGCCGCCCCGCCGGGGTCCGCAAGGTGACCCGCCACCGCGGTGAGGGCCAGTGGGGCATGGGGCACCACACCCCGCTGAACGCCAACGAGCAGTTCAAGAAGGACGACGACGGTCTCAATGTGCGGACACGCATTGAGACGATCTACGCGCACCGCGGCTTCGACTCGATCGACCCGGCCGACCTGCGCGGCCGGATGCGCTGGTGGGGGCTGTACACCCAGCGCAAGGAGGGCATCGACGGCGGCAAGACCGCGATCCTGGATCCGCACGAGCTCGACGCCGAGTACTTCATGCTCCGCGTGCGCGTCGACGGCGGCCGGCTGACCGTCGCCCAGCTGCGGGCGATCGCCGAGGTGTCCGAGCAGTACGGCCGCAACACCGCCGACCTGACCGACCGCCAGAACGTCCAGTACCACTGGATCCGGATCGAGGACGTCCCGGCGATCTGGCAGAAGCTGGAGGCCGTCGGCCTGTCCACCACCGAGGCCTGCGGCGACACCCCGCGCGTCATCCTGGGCTCGCCGGTGGCCGGCGTCGCCGAGGACGAGATCATCGACGGCACCCCCGCCATCGAGGAGATCCAGCGCCGCTTCATCGGCAACCCGGACTTCTCCAACCTGCCGCGCAAGTTCAAGTCCGCGGTCTCCGGCTCCCCGCTGCTCGACGTCGCGCACGAGATCAACGACGTCGCCTTCGTCGGCGTCGTGCACCCCGAGCACGGTCCCGGCTTCGACCTGTGGGTCGGCGGCGGCCTGTCCACCAACCCGAAGCTCGGCGTGCGCCTGGGCGCCTGGGTCCCGCTGGAGGACGTGGCCGACGTCTACGGCGGCGTCATCGGCATCTTCCGCGACTACGGCTACCGCCGCCTGCGCAACCGCGCCCGCCTGAAGTTCCTCGTCGCCGACTGGGGCCCGGAGAAGTTCCGCCGGGTGCTGGAGGACGAGTACCTCAAGCGCGCGCTGACCGACGGCCCCGCGCCCGCCGAGCCGGCCGGCCGCTGGCGCGACCACGTCGGCGTCCACAAGCAGAAGGACGGCCGCTTCTACGTCGGCTTCGCCCCGCGCGTCGGCCGGGTGGACGGCAAGCTGCTCGGCCAGATCGCCGACCTCGCCGAGGCCCACGGCAGCGACCGGGTGCGCACCACCGCCGAGCAGAAGATGCTGGTCCTCGACATCGCCGAGGACCGGGTCGAGTCGCTGGTGGCCGGCCTGGAGGCGCTCGACCTGCGCGTCACGCCGTCGCCGTTCCGCCGCGGCACGATGGCCTGCACCGGCATCGAGTACTGCAAGCTCGCCATCGTCGAGACCAAGGAGCGCGGGCGCACCCTGATCGACGAACTGGAGGAGCGCCTTCCGGAGTTCGCCGAGCCGCTGACCATCAACATCAACGGCTGCCCGAACGCCTGCGCCCGCATCCAGGTCGCCGACATCGGCCTCAAGGGCCAGCTGGTCACCGACGAGCACGGCGACCAGGTCGAGGGCTACCAGGTGCACCTGGGCGGCGCACTGGGCCTGGAGGCCGGGTTCGGCCGCAAGGTCCGCGGCCTGAAGGTCACCAGCGCGGGCCTGCCCGACTACGTCGAGCGGCTCCTGACCCGCTACCAGGCCGACCGCACCGAGGGCGAGCGCTTCGCCCAGTGGACGGCCCGAGCCACCGAGGAGCAGCTCTCATGAGTGAGCGAGCCGCACCGTTCTTCTGCCCGTACTGCGGGGACGAGGACCTGCGCCCCTCCGAGGCCGGGCACGGCTCCTGGGAATGCCACGGCTGCCGCAGGGCCTTCCAGTTGAAGTTCCTCGGCCTGCTGTCGCCCGCTGCCGCGGGGGGACCGAGCGAAGGGGGAAGCGCAGTTGACCGGCACGACGACTGACTACGAGGCGATCGCGACCGCCGCGGGCCGCGACCTGGAGGAGGCGACCCCGCAGGAGATCCTGCGCTGGGCCGCCGACACCTTCGGCAAGCGGTTCTGCGTCACCTCCTCCATGGAGGACGCGGTCGTCGCCCACCTCGCCTCCTCGGTGTTCCCCGGCGTGGACGTGGTGTTCCTGGACACCGGCTACCACTTCGCGGAGACCATCGGCACCCGGGACGCGGTCGCCGCGACGATGCCGGTCAACGTCATCACGCTCACGCCGCTGAGGACCGTGGCCGAGCAGGACGCCGAGCACGGGCCGCACCTGCACGACCGCGACCCGGACCTGTGCTGCTCGCTGCGCAAGGTCGAGCCGCTCAACCGCGGCCTCGGCGCCTACGACGCGTGGGCGACGGGCCTGCGCCGCGACGAGTCGCCGACCCGGGCGAACACCCCGGTGGTGTCGTGGGACCCCAAGCGCCGCAAGGTCAAGCTCGCCCCGATCGCCCGCTGGACGCAGGACGACGTGGACGCCTACGTCGCCGCGAACGGGGTGCTGCTCAACCCGCTGCTGTGGGAGGGCTACACCTCGATCGGCTGCTCGCCGCTGTCCTGCACCCGCAAGCCCGCCGAGGGCGAGGACGCGCGGGCCGGCCGCTGGTCCGGCTCCGGCAAGACCGAGTGCGGCATCCACCTCTGAACCTCCGAACCACCCTCAACCGACCAGAAGGAACCCCACCGTGACGACAGCCGACACACTGGCCGCCAACGGAGCCGCAGAGGCGGCCCGCGCGGCCGCCCCCTGCGAGCGCGGCGCCACCGTGTGGCTGACCGGGCTGCCGAGCGCGGGCAAGACCACGCTCGCCTTCGCCCTCGCCGAGCGGCTGCGCGCCGAGGGCCACCGGGTCGAGGTCCTGGACGGCGACGAGATCCGCGAGTTCCTCTCCAAGGGCCTCGGCTTCTCCCGCGAGGACCGGCACACCAACGTCACCCGGATCGGCTTCGTCGCCGAGAAGCTGGCCGCCAACGGCGTCAAGGTGCTCGCCCCGGTGATCGCCCCCTTCGCCGACTCGCGCGCCGCCGTCCGCGAGCGCCACGCCGCCGCCGGCACCGAGTTCCTGGAGATCCACGTCGCCACCCCGGTCGAGCTGTGCGCCGAACGCGACGTCAAGGGCCTGTACGCCAAGCAGGCCGCCGGGGAGATCTCCGGCCTCACCGGCGTCGACGACCCGTACGAGGCACCGGAGCACCCGGAGCTGCGCCTCCAGACGCAGGGCCGCGCGGTCACCGAGTCCGCCGCCGAGCTGCACGCCTTCCTGACCGAAAGGGGCCTCGCATGACCACCGCGACCCAGCACACGGTGCAGGCCGACGACACCCCGTTCGCGCTGTCCCACCTGGACGCGCTGGAGGCCGAGTCGGTGCACATCTTCCGCGAGGTCGCGGGGGAGTTCGAACGCCCGGTGATCCTCTTCTCCGGCGGCAAGGACTCCATCGTCATGCTGCACCTGGCGCTCAAGGCCTTCCGGCCCGCCGCGGTGCCCTTCACGCTGCTGCACGTCGACACCGGGCACAACTTCCCCGAGGTCATCGCCTACCGCGACCGCGTCGTCGCCGAGCACGGCCTGCGCCTGCACGTCGCCCACGTCCAGGACTTCATCGACCGCGGCGTCCTGCGCGAGCGCCCCGACGGCACCCGCAACCCGCTGCAGACCGTCCCGCTGCTCGACGCGATCGAGACCAACCGCTTCGACGCCGTCTTCGGCGGCGGGCGCCGCGACGAGGAGAAGGCCCGCGCCAAGGAGCGCGTCTTCTCCCTGCGCGACGAGTTCGGCGCCTGGGACCCGCGCCGCCAGCGCCCCGAACTGTGGTCGCTCTACAACGGTCGGCACGCCGTCGGCGAGCACGTGCGCGTCTTCCCGCTCTCCAACTGGACCGAGCTCGACGTGTGGCAGTACATCGAGCGCGAGGGCATCGACCTGCCGGAGATCTACTACGCCCACGAGCGCGACGTCTTCTCCCGCAGCGGCATGTGGCTCACCGCCGGCGAGTGGGGCGGGCCCCGCGAGGACGAGCCCGTCCAGCGGCGCCTGATCCGCTACCGCACCGTCGGCGACATGTCCTGCACCGGCGCCGTCGACTCCGACGCCACCACGATCGAGGCCGTGATCGCCGAGATCGCCGCCAGCCGCCTCACCGAGCGCGGCGCGACGCGGGCCGACGACAAGCTGTCCGAGGCCGCGATGGAAGACCGCAAGCGCGAGGGGTACTTCTAGCCATGACCAGCACCACCCAGGCCGGCATGACCCAGACCGGCACCGCCACGTCGCTGCTGCGCTTCGCCACCGCCGGCTCCGTCGACGACGGCAAGTCCACCCTCGTCGGCCGCCTCCTGCACGACTCCAAGTCCGTGCTCGCCGACCAGCTGGAGGCCGTCGCCCACGCCTCCCGCAACCGCGGACAGGCCGCGCCCGACCTCGCGCTGCTCACCGACGGCCTGCGCGCCGAGCGCGAGCAGGGCATCACCATCGACGTCGCCTACCGCTACTTCGCCACCCCCCGGCGCCGGTTCATCCTCGCCGACACCCCGGGCCACGTGCAGTACACGCGGAACATGGTCACCGGCGCCTCCACCGCCGAGCTCGCCGTCGTCCTCGTCGACGCCCGCAACGGCGTCGTCGAGCAGACCCGCCGGCACGCCGCCGTCGCCGCCCTGCTGCGCGTGCCGCACGTCGTCCTCGCCGTCAACAAGATGGACCTCGTCGACTACGCCGAGCCCGTCTTCGCCGCCATCGCCGCCGAGTTCACCGCCTACGCCGCCTCCCTCGGCGTCAAGGACGTCCTCGCCGTGCCGATCTCGGCCCTCGCCGGCGACAACGTCGTCGAGCCCTCCGCCCACATGGACTGGTACGGCGGCCCGACCCTGCTGGAGCACCTGGAGACCGTCCCGGTCGGCAGCGACCCGAGCGCCGAGCCCGCCCGTTTCCCCGTCCAGTACGTCATCCGCCCGCAGACCGAGGCGCACCCCGACTACCGCGGCTACGCCGGCCAGCTGGCCTCCGGCGTGCTGCGCGTCGGCGACGCCGTCACCGTCCTGCCCTCCGGCCACACCACCACCGTCGCCGGCATCGACGCGCTCGGCGAGGAGACCGACATCGCCTGGGCCCCCCAGTCGATCACCGTGCGCCTCGCCGACGACATCGACGTCTCGCGCGGCGACCTCATCGCGGCCGGCCCCGCCCCCGTCCCCACCAAGGACATCGAGGCGACCGTCAGCCACCTCAACGAGCGCCCGCTGCGCGCCGGGGACAAGGTGCTGCTCAAGCACACCACCCGCACCGTCCGCGCGCTCGTCAAGGAGATCTCCTACCGGATCGACATCGACACCCTGGAGCGCCGTTCCGGCGCCGACGGGCTGAACGTCAACGACATCGGCCACGTGGTGCTGCGCACCGCCGAGCCGCTGGCGCTCGACACCTACTCCGCCAACCGCCGCACCGGATCGTTCCTGCTGATCGACCCGGCCGACGGCACCACCCTCACCGCCGGCATGGCGGGCGAGGCCTTCGACACCGTACGCAGCACCGACGTCAACGACGCCACCGAAGAGGAGGACTGGGTCTGATGCCCAGCGAGGCGTTCTCGGGCATGGACAAGGAAGGCGGCCGCATCGGCAGCGGCGTCCTCGGCAGTGGCCAGGGCGGACTGACCCGATGTGTGGGCCGACAGGGCTGAGAACGCCCTGTCACCGGGCCGCCTCCCCCGCAGCCGCCCGGCTTGCCCGGCATCCGCGATGCCGCAAGCACCACCTTCCGAACTCCAGCCCCGAGACCGCCTCCTGACGGTCCGTCCGCGAACGGGACATCACCATGGCACCGATCCAGGCCCTCCTGCATACCCGCATCCGCCCCAACGCCGGGCGGATCAGACGCGCCGCCGCGGCCGCCGTCGCCGGCCTGGCGACCGTCGCCCTGCTGTCCGCGTGCAGCTACGGCTCCAAGGCCGAGGGGAAGTCCTCCGGCGACGCCGGCTCCTCCGCCGCCGGGGCTTCGGCCGCCGGCGACAAGCTCTCCGCCGACACGGTCAAGATCGGCTACTTCGCCAACCTGACCCACGGCACCGCCCTGGTCGGCCTCCAGGAGGGCCTCTTCCAGAAGGAGCTCGGCGCCACCAAGATCAAGACCCAGGTCTTCAACGCGGGCCCGGCCGAGATCGAGGCGCTCAACGCCGGCTCCATCGACATCGGCTGGATCGGCCCCTCCCCCGCGATCAACGGCTACACCAAGTCCGACGGCAAGTCGCTGAGGATCATCGGCGGTTCGGCCTCCGGCGGGGTCAAGCTGGTCGTCAACCCGGACAAGGTCTCCTCCCTCGACGACCTCAAGGGCAAGAAGATCGCCACCCCGCAGCTGGGCAACACCCAGGACGTGGCGCTGCTCAACTACCTGGCGGGCAAGGGCTACAAGGTCGACCCGAGCACCGGCGCCGGGGACGTCTCGGTGGTGCGCACCGACAACAAGGTCACCCCCGACGCCTACAAGCAGGGCTCCATCGACGGCGCCTGGGTGCCCGAGCCCACCGCCTCCAAGCTGGTCACCCTCGGCGCGAAGGTCCTGCTCAACGAGAAGGACCTCTGGCCGGACAAGAAGTTCGTGATCACCAACATCATCGTCTCGCAGAAGTTCCTCAAGGAGCACCCGGACGTGGTGGAGGCCGTGCTGCGCGGCTCGGTGAACGCCAACGCCTTCATCAAGGCCAACCCGGACAAGGCCAAGGCCGACGCCAACGAGGCCATCAAGAAGGAGTCCGGCAGCGCGCTGGAGCCGGCCATCCTCGACCCGGCCTGGGCGGACATCGACTTCCTGGACGACCCGCTGGCCGGCACCCTGCAGGCCGAGGCCGACCACGCCGTGACCGCGGGGCTGCTCAAGAAGCCCAACCTGAACGGGATCTACGACCTCGGCCCGCTGAACAAGGTGCTCGCGGCCAAGGGCCAGGCCCCCGTGGCGGACGCCGGACTCGGCGCCAAGTAGCGTCGCCTCCCCTCCAGTTCCGCGGTCCGGACCCCCGCCCGCCCGGTCGATCCCCGATCGATGCCCACCGGACGGGCGGGGCCGGACCCCGGCTCCCAAGCTCCCCGCCCCTCCCTCCTGCCCGCCGACGGGCAGGAGGGGCCCATGACCACTCACGCAGGAGGTGCCCGGATGACCTCGGCACTGACCACCTCGGCGGACGCCCCCGGCACCGCCGGCGCCGCGCCCGCGCCCGCCGTCCGGATCTCGCACGTGCACAAGTCCTTCGGCCGCCCCGGCGCGCAGACCCACGTCCTGGACGACATCACCCTCGACGTGGCGCCCGGTGAGTTCGTCACGCTGCTCGGCGCCTCGGGCTGCGGCAAGTCCACCCTGCTGAACCTCGTCGCCGGCCTCGACCGCCCCACCCGCGGCAGCATCGAGGTGCCCGGAGCCCGGCCCGCCCTGATGTTCCAGGAGCACGCGCTGTTCCCCTGGCTCACCGCCGGGCGCAACATCGAACTCGCCCTCAAGCTCGCCGGCGTCCCCCGCCCCGAGCGGCGCGCCGAGGCCGAGCGGCTCCTCGAACTCGTGCGCCTGAGCGGCTCCTACGGCAAGCGCGTGCACGAGCTGTCCGGCGGCATGCGCCAGCGCGTCGCGATGGCCCGCGCCCTCGCCCAGGGCAGCAAGGTGCTGCTGATGGACGAGCCGTTCGCCGCGCTCGACGCCATCACCCGCGACGTCCTGCACGACGAGATCACCCGGATCTGGGCCGAGCGGCAGCTGTCCGTCCTGTTCGTCACCCACAACGTGCGCGAGGCCGTGCGCCTCGCCCAGCGCGTGGTGCTGCTCTCCTCCCGCCCCGGCCGCATCGCCCGCGAGTGGCACATCGACCTGCCGCAGCCGCGGCGCATCGAGTCCGCCGGCGTCGCCGACCTGTCCATCGAGATCACCGAAGAACTGCGTGGGGAGATCCGTCGCCATGTCCAGCACTGACACCACCCCCGTCCTGGACAAGCGCGGAGCCGCCGACACCGCCGACGTCGGCGCCGGCCTGGACGCCCTGGACGCCGTCTCCGCCCGGCGCAGCTCGCTCGGCGAGGTGCTGCGGCAGAAGGCGCTGCCGCCGCTGCTCGGCGTCCTCGTCGTGCTCGCGCTGTGGCAGGGCGCGTACAGCCTGCACCTCACCACGTCCGACAAGCTGCCCAGCCCGGCGGCCGTGTGGCACTCCGCGCAGGACCTCTGGTACCAGGGCACGCTGTTCTCGATCATCTGGACGAGCGTGTGGCGCGGCCTGTCCGGCTTCCTGCTGGCCGTCGTCATCGGCACCCCGATCGGCCTGGTCGTCGCCCGCGTGAAGCCGGTGCGCACCGCGATCGGCCCGGTCCTGCAGGGCCTGCAGTCGCTGCCGTCGGTCGCGTGGGTGCCGGCCGCGGTGATCTGGCTCGGCATCAACGACTCGATGATGTACGCGGTGATCCTGCTCGGCGCCGTGCCCTCCATCGCCAACGGCCTCGTCGCCGGGATCGACCAGGTGCCGCCGCTGTTCCTGCGCGCCGGGCGCACCATCGGCGCCACCGGCCTCACCGGTGCCCGGCACGTGCTGCTGCCCGCCGCGCTGCCCGGCTACCTGGCCGGGCTCAAGCAGGGCTGGGCGTTCTCCTGGCGCTCGCTGATGGCCGCCGAACTCGTCGCCTCCTCCCCCGACCTCGGCCTCGGCCTCGGCCGGTACCTGGAGAACCAGCGCGAGTTCTCCGACATGCCGGGGGTGCTGCTCGGCATCCTCCTGATCCTGTTCGTCGGGATCGCCATCGAGCTGCTCGTGTTCACCCCGGTCGAGCGCCGGGTGCTGCGCAACCGCGGCCTGCTGGCCGCCGCGAAGTAGGGACGCACCGCATGACCGCCCTCCTCCTCATCGCCCACGGCAGCCGCGACCCGCGGCACGCCGCGACGGTGGCCGCGCTCGTCGGCCGGGTGCGGGCGCAGCGGCCCGGGCTCGACGTCGCGACGGCGTACCTGGACCACTGCGCGCCGCGGATCCCGCAGGTGGTCGGGCGGCTCGGGGCGGCGGTGGCGGTGCCGCTCCTGCTGAACCGGGCGTTCCACGCCAAGCACGACATCCCGGCGGCGCTGCGCGCGGCGGGCGCGGGGCTGCCGGTGGCGGACGTCCTCGGTCCGTCGCCGCTGCTGCTCGCCGCGCTCGACCGGCGGCTGGCGGGGGCGGGCCTGGACGTCGCGTCGGCGGCGGTGCGGGCCCGCACGGGCGTGGTGCTCGCGGCGGCGGGTTCCTCCGACCCGGCGGCGGACGCCGCCACCCGCGCGGTGGCCGCCGAGTGGCGCCGCACCCGCGGCTGGGCCGCGGTCGAGGTCGCCTACGCGGCCGGCACGGGCCCCCGCGTCCCCGAGGCCCTGGCCGCCCTGCACGCCGCGGGCGCCGCGCGCACCGCCGTGTCCCCCTACCTCTTGGCGCCCGGCCGCCTCCCGGACCGCATCGCCGAGGCGGCCACCGAGGCCGACCTTTGCGCCGACGTCCTGGGCGCGGCCCCCGAACTGGCCACCCTCCTCCTGGAGCGCCACGACGAGGCCCTGCGGACGTCGCGAGCAATCCCCGCCCTCACGGCCTGAGTCCGCGAGCCGACGGTCACCTCACCGCCTTCCTGCCCAGTGCGTCTCCTCGGCGTCCTCAACGGCCGCCCAGCGGCGCGCCCGCTTGAGGTGGCGTTCGAGCGCCGGCACCGGCTCGGCCGGCTCGGCACTCATGATCTCCTCCTCGGTCAGCTCGTGCGTCTCGTAGTACTCGGCGATCGCTTCGAGATCCGCTTCACTGTCGGTCATCCTTCGCCACCCTCTCCTCCATGCGCGACGGCACTCTCGACAGGATGCTGACGAACGGCCGCATCTCTCAAGTCGTGTAATCCCGAAGGGTGATGACGCCCAAGGTCACCAGGCTGGCGCTGGCCACGGTGCGCCCCTGAGCGCCGCCGACACCTCATGGGCGGACGGGCGGTTGCGGCTGCTCGCGCCGGCCCCCGCCACGGTCTGAGCGCGGCCCTGAATGCGGCCCGACGACGGCGAATACGGCGAAGGGCGCCCTCCGGAGTCCCGGAGAGCGCCCTTCCGCGCGTGTGTGTGCGTCAGTCGAACGTGCGGCGCTGGCGGCCCGTCCCGTAGTTGGAGCCGGACTTGGCGCCGCTTCCGGGCTTGGCACGGCCGGAGGAGCGGCCGATGAAGCCGGCCGCCTGCGGGCGCTCGCCCTGGGCCTGGGCGGCGGCGCCCATGCGCTGCTTGGGGCGGGGGCGGCGCGGGTTGCCGTTCATGTCGACGTCGGCGGGCAGCCCGGAGCGCTTGCCGGGGCGGCGGCGCGGGGCGCCCTTGCCCTCGGCCTTGGGCTTGGCGTCGGCCTCGGCGGCGGGCACCGGGACGGCGACGGTGACGGCGACGCCGCTCGGGGTGCGGGCGCCGGTGATCTTGGCGAGGTCGGCGTCGCCGGGGCGGACCTTGGTGACGGTCGGGCGGATGCCGGCGACCGTCATCAGCCGGTTGACCTCGCGGCGCTGCTCGGGCAGGACGAGGGTGACGACCGTGCCGGACTCGCCGGCCCGGGCGGTGCGCCCGCCGCGGTGCAGGTAGTCCTTGTGGTCCACCGGCGGGTCGACGTTGACGACGAGGTCGAGGCCGTCGATGTGGATGCCGCGGGCGGCGACGTTGGTGGCGATCAGCGCGGTGACGTGGCCGTCGCGGAACTGGTCGAGGACGCGGTTGCGCTGCGGCTGGGACTTGCCGCCGTGCAGCGCGGCGGCCTTGACGCCGTTGGCGAGCAGCTGCTTGGCGAGCCGGTCGGCGCCGTGCTTGGTGTGCACGAACATGATCAGGCGGCCGTCGCGGGAGGCGATGTGCGCGGTGGTGGACGCCTTGTCGGCCGGGTCGAGCTGCAGGACGTGGTGGTCCATGGTGCTGACCGCGCCGGCCGAGGGGTCGACCGAGTGGGTGACCGGGTCGGAGAGGAAGCGCTTGACCAGGCGGTCGACGTTGCGGTCCAGGGTGGCGGAGAACAGCATCCGCTGCCCGCCCTCGGCGACCTGCTCCAGCAGCTTGGTGACCTGCGGCAGGAAGCCCATGTCGGCCATCTGGTCGGCCTCGTCGAGGACGGTGATCGCGACGTCGGACAGGATGACGTCGCCGCGGCCGATCAGGTCGTCGAGCCGGCCGGGGGTGGCGACGAGGACCTCGGTGCCACGGCGGACGGCATTGGCCTGGCGCCCGATCGACATGCCGCCGACGACGGTGGTGATCCGCAGGTTGACGGCGGTGGCGTAGGGGGTGAGCGCCTCGGTGACCTGCTGGGCGAGCTCGCGGGTGGGCACCAGCACGAGCGCGAGCGGGTGCCGGGCGTCGGCGCGGCGCCCGGCGGTGCGGGCGAGCAGCGGCAGGCCGAAGGCGAGGGTCTTGCCGGAGCCGGTGCGGCCGCGGCCGAGCACGTCGCGCCCGGCGATCGAGTCGGGCAGCGTGGCGCCCTGGATCGGGAACGGCTCGGTGACGCCCTCGCGGCCGAGCGCGGACAGGATCGCCTTCGGCAGGTCGAGCTCGGCGAAGGTGGCCGCCGGGGGCCGCGACGGGGTGCCCTGGACGACGGTGAAGTCGGCGGGCGCGGCGGCGGTGGCGCGGGAGGTCTTGGGGGCGCGGGATCCGGCGGTGCGGGATCCGGCGGCGGCGCCGGCGCCGGTGCGGCCGCGCGGCTTGCGGGTGCGCGGGGCGCCTTCGGTGCGGGCGCCGTCGGTACGGGCGCCGCGGTCGCGCGGCGTGCGGGCAGGGGTGGTCACGGGTTCTCCGTCGGTCGGTCGGCGGCAGCCCGGGGTACGGGCTGGTCGGCCGTCGGTGGGAGATACGCCGCCCCGGCCGTATGGCGGCTTCTGCCGCCGTGTGGCGGCATGCGCGAGGGCCCGCACCGAGCGGTGCGGGCCCCCGCTACGCGAGATCGCGAGTCAGCTCGGGGGCTGGACTCAGATGACGCGGATGTTCTCGGCCTGCGGGCCCTTCTGGCCCTGGGTCACGTCGAACTCGACCTGCTGGCCCTCGACGAGCTCACGGAAGCCCTGAGCAACGATGTTCGAGTAGTGCGCGAACACGTCCGGGCCGCCCTCGGCCTGCTCGATGAAGCCGAAGCCCTTTTCGCTGTTGAACCACTTCACGGTGCCGGTAGCCATAACCGTCTCCTCTAAAACTGGGGCATCAGGGATCCACACCGCGTGAACCCCTAAGTAGCCGCGATCCCCATCCGGAGACTGAAACACCGGACAAAACAAATGCGCCTGTTGGTTGGGACCAGCAGGCGCACACAAGCGTTCATGGGAACCAAAACTGCAACTGGTTCGACTGTAGCACGGGGACACCCCGATTGACCGGGGGATTTTGTGCTCTGGAGATCACGTTTGCGGGCCCCGGGAAGCGGGCAGGCGGCGCCCCGCCGAAGCGGGACGCCGCCTGTGGACCACCGGGTCGGTCCGGTGGGCCGCACCCGTGGTCCGGCCCGGTGAGTCGGATCACCGGGTCGGACCAGTGGGCCGGGTCACCCGGCCGGACGAGCCGGCCGGACGGGTCGGCCGGAGGCTCAGCGCCGCCCGGCCGGCTCCGGCACGCCGTGCGCGTCCTGGAGCGGCACGGAGCCGCCGCCGTGGCCGCCGCCGTCCCCGTGGCCGGGCCACCAGGCGCGGTGGCCCAGCAGCGCGGTGAGCGACGGGGTGAAGAACATCGCCATCACGAAGGCCGCCAGCACGATGCCGAAGGCCAGCGAGAAGCCGAGCTCCATGAACAGGACGTTGCCCGCGAGCATGAAGGTCGCGAACGAGGCCGCCAGGATGAAGCCGGCCGCCGCGACCGTCGGGCCGCCGTGCTTGATGGCCTCGCTGGCCGCCTCGCGCGGGCTGCGGCCCTCGCGGGCCTCCTCGCGGAGGCGGGCGATGATCAGGATGTTGTAGTCGGTGCCGATCGCCACCACGAACAGGTAGATGAAGATCGGCAGCATGAACATCAGACCCGGCTCGCCCTTGATGTTCTGGAACAGCAGGGTGGTGGCGCCGAGGGTGCCGCCGAAGCCGAGGCCGACCGAGGCCATCAGGTACCAGGGGGCCACGACGCTGCGCAGCTGCAGGCCCAGGATGAGCATGATGAGCAGGGCCGCGATCGGGAAGACCAGCGTGTAGTCGTGCACCATCGCGGTGTTGATGTCCTTGTACACCGAGGTGATGCCGCCGACCAGCGACTTCGAGTCGGCCGGGGCGGCCGCGTGGGCGGCGTCGCGGACCTTCCCGATGGTGTCGATCGCCTTGTTGGAGGCCGGGGCGTCCTTGAGCAGCACGGTGAAGTCACCGGTGGTGCCGTCGGCGCTGATCGCCTTGTTCTCCGCGCTCGGCGTCACGACGCCGGCCACGCCGTCGACCGCGCCGAGCTTGCCGGCGAAGTCCTTCAGGGCGGCGTCGCTCAGCTTGGCGCCGTTGGTGGAGGTCAGGTAGACGTGGCTCGGGTCGGCCGCGCCGGCCGAGAAGGCCGTCATCAGCTTGTCCTGGACGACCATCGACTCCTTGTTCTTCGGCATGGAGCTGCCGGCGAGGTCGTAGGTGCCGTTGTAGTTGAGGCCGGCCAGGGCCAGCACCACGAGGACGCCGCCGGAGACCAGGGCGACCAGGCCGGGCTTCTTGCCGGTCATCCGGCCGAGCGCGGCGAAGCGGGCGTTCTTGGGCTCCTGCATCCACTTCTTGCCCGGCCAGAACACGGCCTTGGACGGGATGACGGTGAGCACGGCCGGGGCCAGGGTCAGCGAGACCAGGGCGGTCGCGACGACGGCGATGGCGAGCGCCGGGCCGAGCGCGGTGAACATGCCGAGGCTGGAGAGGATCAGCACCGCGAAGGCCACGGCGACCGCGCCGGCGGCGGAGGCGATCGCCTCGCCGACCCGGCCGACGGCGTTGGCCACGGCGGTCTTGCGGTCCTCGCCGGTGCGCAGCCGCTCGCGGTAGCGGAAGGCGAGGAACAGGAAGTAGTCCGTGCCGACGCCGAGCACGACGATGATCAGGATCGCCGAGGTCATCGGGGAGGACTTGAGGTCGAACATCTTGATCGCGTCGGCGATCAGGCCGTTGGCCACCGGCATCGCGATGACCAGCGAGAGCAGCACCGGCAGGATGCCCGCGAGGATGCTGCGGAAGATGATGCCGACGATCAGGATGACGAGCAGCAGGCTGCCGAGCATGACGATCATGTCGGTGGCGCCGGAGGCGTCCTGCTGGTCGAGGCTGCTGGCGGCCTGGCCGCCGACCTGGAACTTCAGGCCGGTGCCGTCGGCGAGCTTGGAGCCGTCCTCGCGCAGCTTCTTGGCCGCGTCGGTGTACTCCTTGTCCTGCATCTTGGACTTGTCGATGGCGACCATGGACAGCGCGTACTTGCCGTCCGCGGACTTCGCCTTCTCGGAGACCGGCAGGATCTGCTGGACGGCCGGGATGTTCTCATCGGTCAGGCCCTTGACGACCTTCTCCATCGAGGTCTGGTCCTCGGCGGTGAGCTTCTGGCCGTCGTTGCGCTCGAAGAGCAGCAGGGCGGCGGGGGTGAAGCTCGACGGGAACGCCTGCTCCTGGAGCTGCGCCGCCTGGATCGACTCGTAGTGCTTGGGCAGGAACGCGGACTCGTCCGTCTGCGAGGTGACGGCGGGCGCGCTCGCGACGATGGCGATCATCGCGACGACCCACGCCGCGATCACCCACCAGGCGCGGCGGACGACGAAGTGTCCTAGTCGGTGGAACATGCTCGTGATGCCTCCTGGGCATGGTTCACCGCAGCCCTTGGGGACGGGACGCCGGGCGACGGCAGGACCGGCCGAGGACGCGCGCGGGCGCCCCCTTACCGGTCGGCAGGTAAGTTGGTCTGGAGACTCATCCTACGAGTACTTGCTTGCCGCCCGGCAAGTTGTTTTCGCAGGCCGCCCCCGTGAGGCCCCCCGTGTCCGCGGCCCCGCACCAGTCTCGCCCGTCCGCATACCCCTTGACCTCGTGCTCCGGGTGGAGACCGCTCCCCCTCAGGGTGGAGCTTGCCCCCACCCCCGGGGATGAGGGATCAGGGTCGGAAGGTAGGGAAAACCCCACCCCGGCCCCGAGGCGGGCACCAGGGCCGGGTACCCCGCCAGCCGGATTACGGCCCGACTCGCCTTTCCCTACCGTCTTTCACGACGCCGGAACGCGACCCCGGCGCCCGGCGGCCGGGGGCCGCCGACCACCCGGCGCACGACCGCCGTTCTCCCAGGGGGAAGTCCGTGAAGACCAGGCTCGGCACGGCCGCCGCGATGGGCGCCTGGAGCGCCCGGCACAAAAAGACCGCCGTCTTCGGCTGGCTGCTGTTCGTCGTCCTCGCCGCCGTGCTCGGCGGGATGCACGGCGGCACGAAGGTGGGCCGCGACGAATCGGTGCCCGGCGAGGTGTCCCGGGCCGCGCGGATCCTCGACGACGCGGGGATCAAGGCCCCGGCCGGCGAGACCGTCCTCGTCCAGAGCCCGGAACTGACCGCCGACGCACCGGCATTCCGGGCCGCCGTCGCCCAGGTGGTCGCCGCGGTCGACGGCACCGGCAAGGCCGCCGCCGTCCGCTCCCCCTACGACACCAAGGCCGTTTCCGCGGACGGCCACTCCGCGCTCGTCCAGCTGACGCTCAAGGGCGACCGCGACGAGGCCGTCGCCGACGTCCCCGCCGTCATGGACGCGGTGGCCGGCGTGCAGAAGCAGCACCCCGAACTGACCGTCGTCGAACTCGGCGACGCGAGCTCGGGCAAGTGGATCCAGGACCAGTTCGCCGACGACTTCACCCGCGCCGAGTGGACGGCCGTCCCGCTCGCGCTCGGCATCCTGCTGGTCGCCTTCGGCGCGCTGGTCGCCGCCGTGCTGCCGGTCGTGCTCGCGCTCACCGCGTTCGTCGCCGCCGGCGGCCTGGTCGCCCTCGCCAGCGGGCTGCTGCACACCAGCGACGACGCGAGCTCGGTGATGCTGCTGGTCGGCCTCGCCGTCGGCGTCGACTACTGCCTCTTCTACCTGCGCCGCGAGCGCGAGGAGCGGGCCGCCGGGCGCGACCTCGCGGACGCGCTCGCCGTCGCCGCCGCCACCAGCGGCCGGGCCGTGCTGGTCTCCGGCGTCACCGTGGTCGTCGCCATGGCCGGCATGTTCCTCACCGGCATCGCCGACTTCCGGGCGATGGCCTTCGGCACCATCGTCGTCGTGGTCACCGCCGTCCTCGGCTCGCTCACCGTGCTGCCCGCGCTGCTGTCGATGCTCGGCGACCGCGTCGCGAAGGGCCGGGTGCCGTTCCTCGGCAGGCTGCGCCGGCCGGAGGCGGCCACCACGGGTGGGCGCTTCTGGAACGCCGTGCTCACGCAGGTGCTGCGCCGGCCGCTGGCGGCCACCCTGCTCGCCGGGGCGTTCCTGCTCGGGCTGGCCGCGCCGCTGCTCACCATGCACACCGCCAACCTGACCTTCCAGCAGCAACTGCCGCGCGGCAACGCCCTCGTGACCGCCTCGCAGAAGATCGAGGCCGCCTTCCCCGGCAGCCCGGCCCCCGCGACCGTCGTCATCAGGTCCACCGACATCTCCTCCCCCGCGATGACCGCCGCGATCGCCGACCTCAAGGCCCGCGCCCTCGCCAGCGGCCGGATGCACGGCCCGGTGGACGTCACCGTGCACCGCGAGCAGAACGTCGCCACCGTCGACATCCCCCTCGACGGCAGCGGCAACGACGCCACCAGCAACGCCGCGCTCAAGGCCCTGCGCGACGACATCGTGCCCGCCACCGTCCTCAAGGTGCCCGGCACCGAGGCCCCCGTCACCGGGCAGACCGCCGGCTCGCACGACTTCAACGCGAAGATGACCGGCTCGCTGCCCGCCGTGTTCGGCTTCGTCGTCGCCTTCGCCTTCGTCCTGATGCTCACCTCCTTCCGCTCCCTGGCCGTCGCCGCGACCGCCGTCGTGCTCAACCTGCTCTCGGTGGGCGCCGCCTACGGGGTGCTGACGCTGGTCTTCCAGCACGGCGTCGGCGCCTCGCTGCTGGGCACCGCCGGGGTCGGCGCGGTGGAGTCCTGGGTGCCGCTGTTCCTCTTCGTGATCCTCTTCGGCCTCTCGATGGACTACCACGTCTTCGTGGTCTCCCGGATCAAGGAGGGCCGCGACCGCGGCCTGCCGACCCGCGCCGCGATCGCCCACGGCATCCGCTCCACGGCCGGGGTGGTCACCAGCGCCGCGGTGATCATGGTGGCGGTGTTCGCGGTCTTCGGCACCCTCTCGATGCAGGCGATGAAGCAGATGGGCGTCGGCCTCGCCGTCGCCGTCCTGATCGACGCCACCGTGATCCGCGCGGTCCTGCTGCCCGCCGTGATGACCCTGCTCGGCGAGCGCAACTGGTACCTGCCGCGCCTGCTCCACTGGCTGCCCGACCTCTCGCACGGCGAGCCCGCCGCGCCGGTCGGCACCGGCGGCGCCCTTCACGGCCCGGCCGCACCGCGCCACCGGATCGAGGTCTGAGCCACCCGCTCACCGGCGCCGGGCTCCGCATCGCGCGGGGCCCGGCCCCCGTGCGTCATGATGATCACCGTCCGGAGGCCTCCGGACGAACGCCGGCGGAACGGAGCCAGGTCATGACCGCCTTCGACGAGGGCCGCGCCCGGGTCCTGCTCGCCGACGCCTGCGCCTCGGCCGGTCTGCCGGACCCCGGCGACGCGCGGCTGCTCGCGCTCGGCGAGAACGCCGTCTTCGACCTCGGCGAGCCCGCCGTCGTCGCCAAGGTCGGCCGCGGCCCCGGGCTGCGGGAGCGGGCACGGCACGAACTCGCCGTCGCGAACTGGCTGGCGGGGCAGGGCATCCCGGTGGTCCGCCCGTACGACGCCGTCGCGCCCGGACCGCAGCTCGCCGACGGGCACCCCGTCACCTTCTGGCACCGGCTCGCCCCCGCCATCCGCCCCGCCCGGCCCGCCGACCTCGCCCCGCTGCTGCACGACCTGCACCGGCTGCCGCTGCCGCCCTTCCCGCTGGCCCGGCGCGACCTGCTCGCCCCGGTCGAGCGCTGGCTGGCCTCCGCCGAGGGCCACGTCGACCCGGCCGACGTCGCGTTCCTGCGCCGCCGCCGGGACGCCTTCGCCGCCGCCCTGCCCGACCTCGCCCCGCACCTGGAACCCGGGCTGATCCACGGCGACGCGCTGCCGCGCAACGTCCACGTCGGCCCGCAGGGGCCCGTCCTGCTCGACCTGGAGAACGTCTCGCGGGACCTGCGCGAGCACGACCTCGTGGTGCTCGCGCTCAGCCACGACCGGTACGGCGTGCCGGGCGAGGAGTACCTCGCGTTCACCGCCGCGTACGGGTGGGACGTGCGCGACTGGCCGGGGTTCGCGGTGCTGCGCGGCGCCCGCGAGACGGCCAGCGCCTCGTGGGTCGCGCAGCAGGCCGCGGGCAGCCCGGCGGCGCTGGCGGAGTTCCGGCGGCGGGTCGACTCGCTGCGCGACGGGGCGACGGACGTGCGCTGGTACCCGTTCTGAGGGTCTGGGAGTGACCCGGCGGGACTCGGCGGGACGGGTGGGGTAGCCGTGGCGGCGGGCGGACGCCAACCCGGGCTGCTGTGAGAAGACTCCTACGACGGAGCGGTCCGGCACGCAACCGGGGCAACTACGATCGGCGTCCTATCGGACAGTCATCCTGACCGAGAGGATCGGCACCCGCCGCCAGTTCCCCAGGAGCCGCCGCCATGCCCCAGTCCGCCGCCCGCCGGCCCGCTTCCCCGAACCGCTCGGCCCGCCTCCGCCGCCGGCTGATCATGGGCAGTGCCGCCGTCGCCGCCGCGCTGGGCGTCGCCGCGTGCGGGACGGCCAGCGGGGCCCTCCAGCCGAGCGCCTCGCCGTCCGCGAAGGGCGCGATCACGATCTCGCCGAGCACCGACCCGGCGCCCGGCGCCCCGGGCACGCCCGGTTCGGACGGCGTGCCCGTCACCGCGGGCGCGGGCGGCCAGACCGCACCGCCGGTCACCCCGCGCACGCCGAGGACGCCGGACACCACTGCCGGCCCGAGCCCGTCGACCGCGAGCCCCTCCACCGCCGCTGCCGCCCCGGCCGTGCCCGCCACACCGCTCTCGGCGACCAGCGTGATCGGCTCGACCGCCTCCGGCGGCCGGACCGTCGCCCTCACCTTCGACGACGGCCCCGGCCCGGCCACCCAGCAGATCCTCGACCTGCTCGCCCAGTACAACGTCAAGGCCACCTTCTGCGAGATCGGCCAGAACGCCGCCGCCAACCCGGGCCTGGTCAAGAAGGTCCTCGCGGCCGGGCACCGGCTGTGCGACCACAGCGTCCACCACCCGCAGCCGTTCCAGAAGCTTCCGCACGACAAGGCCGTGGCCGAGATCTCCGGCGCGAAGGACATGATCGTCAAGGCCGCCGGCCCCGGCACCCAGGTCACCTGGTTCCGCGCGCCCGGCGGCGGCTTCAACGCCGACAACGAGCACATCGCCGCGGGCCTCGGCATGAAGTCCCTCGGCTGGTCGGTCGACCCGCGCGACTGGTCCCGCCCGGGCGTGCCGGCGATCGTCTCCACCGTGCAGAGCCAGCTCAGGCCCGGCGGCGTGATCCTCATGCACGACGGCGGCGGCGACCGCAGCCAGACCGTGGCCGCGCTCAAGCAGCTGCTCCCGTGGCTGGTCGCCCAGGGCTACACCTTCGACTTCCCGGCGGCCTAGGGACGTTGGCGCACCGGCGGACGGCGCTCCGGGTGACCGGGACGCCGTCCGCTACGGTGAGCCGCGTGACGGACCCCACCCCCGCCGGCCTCGTCGACGCCGTGCCCGCCCTCGCCTCCTACCTGCGGTCGGCCACCCTGCTGCACCCCGAGGCCAAAGCGCCCACCGCACACGGGAGTTCGCTCGGCGGACCCGCGCTCTGGCCCGACGGCGCACCCTGGCCGCACTGCACCGCCGGGCACCCCGACGATGCCTACGAGGACGCGGCCCCGCGCGACCCGGAGATCACGGCGGCGATCGCCCTCGTCCCGGTCCTGCGCGTCCGCGCCGCCGACGCACCCCACCTGCCCTGGCCCGACGGCGCCGACGTGCTCCAGGTGCTCTGGTGCCCCAACGACCACGACGACATTCAGGGCGAGCGCTACTACTACGGCCCCGCCGTCGAACTCCACTGGCAGCGCGCCGACGGCCTCGCACCCCGCACTCCCCCGCGGCCCCGGCGCTCCGACGACGAATACCTGCCCACGCCGTGCGTGCTGCGCCCCGAGCAGATCCGCGACCTCCCCGACCGCGACGAACTGCCCGGTGAACTCCGTTCCGCCGCCGAGGAGTTCGCCGAACGGAACGGCACCGAGTACCACCGTGACCTCGCCTGCGCCGGGGGCTGGAAGCTCGGCGGCTGGCCGTCCTGGCGCTCCACCGACCTGATCCCCGTCGACTGCGGCGCGTGCGGCGCCCGGATGCGGCACCTGCTCACCGTCGAGAGCGGCGACGACCCGGACGTCAGCGTCGGCCGCCACGGCGAACTGCACGTCTTCGTCTGCCCGCAGGACCTCGGCCACCCCGTCGGGCTCGACCTCCAGTAGGCCCCCGGCCGTCAGAGCAGGTGGAGCCGGTACACCTGCCGGGAGCCGCCCTCCGGCCCCGGCTCCGCCGGCTCGGCCGGCGTGAAGCCCAGCCGTTCGTAGAACACCCGGGCCCCGCTCACGACCGCCCCGGGGTGGTCCGCGCCGAACGTCACCACCTCGACGGTCGCCGGGCGGACCCGGACCCGCCGGCGCAGCACGTCCTCGACCAGCGCCCGTCCCACGCCCGTCCCCCGGGCCCGCTCGGCGACCACCAGCCAGTGCAGGTGGTGCACCGGCGGCTCACCACCGAACAGCAGGGCGCCGAGCAGGCCGCCGTCCGGGCCGTCGACCACCGTGGCGCGCCCGCGGTCGATGTTCCGGACGACGGCCCGGCGGAACCCGGGGTCGTCCACCATCGGCCCGAACCAGTGCTCGACCTCGGCGGCGAGGGCGAGGAAACCGGGCAGGTCGGCGGGCCGCGCGAGGCGTGTGATCACCCGGAGAGTCCGGCAGGCGCGCCGCCCGCTACCGCAGCGGCCAGCGGGGGTCCACCACCGCCTGCGGGTCCTTGCCGCGGCGCAGCCAGGCCTGGAGGCCCTCGGCCCACTCCCGGTACCAGTGGACCTGACGCCCGTGCAGGTCGGCCGGGGCCACGTCGCCGACCTCGGAACGGTAGCGCTCGGCGAGGGCGACGGCGACGCGGACGGCGGCCAGGGCGTCGCTGCCGGCCTCGTGGGCGTCGGTCAGCTCGACGCCGTACACCTCGCAGACGCGCTGCAGGGTGCGGGAGCCCTTGCGGTACTTGTCCACCGCCCGGTCGATCACCAGCGCGTCCAGCACCGGCCCGACCGGACGGCCGAGGCGCTCGGCGAGCGTCGCCAGCCCGTGCCGGCGCAGCTCGGCGTCGAGGAGGGAGAGGTCGAAGGGCGCGTTGAACCCGACCACCGGCCGCCCCGCCGCGAGCCGCTCGCAGAGCGCCGCGGCTATCTCCTCCACCGCCTCCTTGGCCGGCCGCCCCTTGCGCCGGGCGACGTCGTCCCCGATCCCGTGGATCGCCTCCGCCTCGGCGGGGATCGGCACCCCGGGATCGAGCAGCCAGCCGGCGACCCCCACCCGGCGGGCCCCGACGGTGTCCACGAGCGCGGCCGTGACGATGCGGTCCACGGCCGGGTCGGTGCCCGTGGTCTCCAGGTCGAAGCCGACCAGTGGCTGCTGCCACCAGCTCATGCGCCCGCCTCGCTTCGCTCGACAGGGGCACTCGCCCACGCGCGCCTCTCAACGATTCGCTCGCTCCGCTCGCTCATGGGGTGCGTCCTTCCGTCCTGCTGTGCGAAACAGCCCCTATCATGACCCGCCCCACCGACAACCCGGCCGCCCAGGGGTCCGCTCCGGCGGTCCGCCGGGCCCTAGGCTGGTCCCCGGACCCGATCGGAGGAGCCGACGATGAGCACCGCCCCGAACCTGCCCGTGCCCCCGAACCGGCCCGACGAGGCCCACCCGCTGCGGACGATCAGAGAGATCCGCGCGTCCTTGCCCGGGGACCAGGTGGAGCACTTCGACGCCGAGCTCGCCGACACCGACATCGACGAGCTGCCGGCGGTACTGCACCGCTGGGCCACCCTGGGCACCGACGGCTTCGTCGACTTCCTGCTGTCGGCGCCCCTCGAAGGGCTGGAATTCGGATCCCGGTCCTACGACGACGAGGCCGGCCCGGGCACCGGTGTCGTCGCCGAACCCACCGCCCGGCCGAAGGCGGTCAACCCGGCGGAGTACTGAGGGTCCGCCGGCTCTCCGGGCCGGGCGGGGCGGTTACCGGGCCCCGTGGGTGAGGGCGAGGCGGCTGGGGATGACGCTGGACAGGACGGCGAGGACCAGGCAGACGGCGGCCGCTCCGGCGAGCGGGGTCCAGGGGAGGCGGAAGGCGATCGCGGTCTGGCCGGCCAGGATGCGGTGGTCGATCAGTGCCGTCGCGCCCCACTGGGTGAGCGCGGTGACGGCGAGGGCGAGGACGGCCGCGGTGGCGACGACCAGGACGGCCTCCAGGGCGACCATCGACAGCACCTGCCGGCGCACCGTCCCTGCGAGGCGCAGGACGGCGAAGTCGCGGCGGCGGTCCGCGGCCGACATCACCATGGTGTTGACGATGGCGATGAGCGCGTAGAGCAGGGCCGGGCCGAGGATCGTGCTGGTGGCGATCCACGCGTAGTGGGCGCCGGGGTCGGGGCCGGGCGTGCGGGCGTCGGTGAGCGTGCCGCCGTAGGTCGCGGCCGGGACGTCGGAGAGGTGGACGGCGCCGGGGCGGGCGCCGTCCAGGTGCGCGGTGACGGCGTCGCCGCTGAGCAGCACCTCGTCGAGGCCGAGCTGGGTGCGGTAGACCAGGGCGAGCCGCAGGCTGGTGACGGTGCCGTCGGCGAGCCGCAGGTTGACCTGGTCGCCGAGCTTCCAGCCGTGGCCGCGCACCTGGTGGACGGAGGCGGCGAGGGTGGCGCCGTGCAGGTCGGCGGGGCTGCCCTCGACGGCGGGCAGGGTCCAGGCGGTGGCGAGGTCGCCGGTGACGACGGTGGCGGCGGACGGCGCGGAGGCGGCCGAGTCCTCGCTGTGGTCGGCGAAGGACGCGGTGTCGGCGCCGAGGCCGGTGATCACGGTGGGGGTGGTGGCGGTGGCGCGCAGGCCGGGCCGGTCGGCGGTGAGCCGGGCGAGGGTGTCGACGGGCAGCGGGACGGCGCCGGGCCGCAGCACGTAGCGGGCGGCGGCGGTGGCCCGGCCCTGGGCGGTCATGGCGTCGGCGAAGGCGGCGGTGGCGCCGATGGCGGTGCCGGTGAGCGCGATGGTGAGGAAGGCGGGGGTGGCGGTGGAGACGGTGCGGCGGACGGCGGTGAGCGCGTTCTGCCGGGCGAGCAGGGGTGCGGCGGCGACGGTCCAGCGCAGTGGGGCGCTGAAGGCGCGGACGAGCAGCGGGACGAGCAGCGGCGCGAAGAGGGCGACCGCGGCGATCGTCATGAGGTCGGCGGCCATGACCCACTGGGAAGCGAGCTGGGGGTCGTCGGGCTGGTCGCCGGGGGCGGGGGGCATGCTCGGGGCGGCGAGGTAGTAGCCCACCGCGCCTGCCAGGGCGAGGAGTTGGGCGGCGGCGCAGGCCCAGCGCAGCGGCGTCATGACCTTGCGGTCGACGGCGGCGTCGCCGAGGGCCTCGACGGCGCGGACGCTCCCGGCCCGCAGGGCGGCGCCGAGGGCGCCGAGCAGGGCGACGAGCAGGCCCACGGCGGCCGCGACGAGCATCGGGGTGAGCGCGGGGTGGGAGGTGAAGCCCGCCTGGGCGGCGCCGCGGGCGACGAGCCAGGCGGCGAGCGCGGGTGCGGCGGGCAGGGAGAGGAGGCAGCCGGAGACGGCGGCGGCGAGGGCGACGGCGGCGGCCTCGCCGGTGATCAGCAGCACGACCTGGCGGGGCGTCGCGCCGACGGCGCGCAGCATCGCGATCTCCTGGCGGCGCTGGGCGACGGCGAAGGCGAAGGTGCCGGCGACGACGAAGACGGCGACGAAGGCGGCCATGCCGGCGGTGAAGGTGAGCACCTTGTGCAGGGAGGGCGCACCGAGCGGGGAGTCGTCGCCGGCGGTGTCGTCGAGGAGGGTGCCGGTGGTGGCGACGAGGGTGACGCCGAGGGTGAGCGCGACGTAGGAGCCGGCGAAGGCGGCCTTGCGGCGGCGCAGGCTCGCGGTGGCGACGGGCAGGAGCGTGGCCATGGTCATGCCGCCGTCTCCAGGGCCGTCATCCGCTCGGCGACCTGCTGGGCGCTGGGGCGGGCGAGGTCGTCGGCGAGGCGGCCGTCGGCGAGGAAGAGCACGCGGTCGGCGTAGGAGGCGGCGACCGGGTCGTGGGTGACCATGACGGTGCTCTGGCCCTCGCGGTCGACGAGGTCGCGCAGGAGGGCGAGGACGTCGCGGCTGCTGGAGCTGTCGAGGGCGCCGGTGGGCTCGTCGGCGAACAGGACCTGCGGGCGGGCGATGAGGGCGCGGGCGATCGCGACGCGCTGCTGCTGGCCGCCGGAGAGCTGGGAGGGCAGGTGGCCGGTGCGCCGGCCGAGGCCGACCTGGTCGAGGGCGCGGTGGACCTGCGCGCGGTCGGGGCGGCGCCCGGCGAGGCGCAGCGGCAGGCCGACGTTCTGTTCGGCGGTGAGCGAGCCGACGAGGTTGAAGGCCTGGAAGACGAAGCCGAGCTTCTCGCGGCGCAGCACGGTGAGCCGGGTCTCGGTCAGCGTGGCGAGGTCGGTGCCGTCGAGGGTGACGCGGCCGGTGTCGGGCCGGTCGAGGCCGGCGGCGCACTGGAGCAGGGTGCTCTTGCCGGAGCCGGAGGGGCCCATGACGGCGGTGAAGGTGCCGCGCGCGAACTCGACGTCCACCCCCCTGAGCGCGTGGACGGCCTCCGGGCCGGTTCCGTAGGTGCGGTGCAGTTGTTCGAGGCGCAGGACGGCCTCATCCCCCGTGATCATCACGGGGGCTATGCCTACCACGAGCGGGCCTGCTGAGGCCATCTCAAGTGGCGAAACGATTCTGCCGCGTCCGGGGTTCACGAACGAGGAGGACGTCGACCCGGTCCTCGCGTTCCAGGACGAAGTCGTGGCGCTCGTACAGGCGCTGGGCGGCGCTGCCCCGCAGGACGACGAGGCGCACCGGCTCCCCGGCCGCGTCGGCCTCGGCGAGGACGTGGCGCAGCACGGCCGTGCCGAGGCCGCGGCCCTGGAGGTGCGGGGCGAGGTAGAACAGCTCCAGGTGGCGCCCGCCCCGCTCGTCGGGCCGGACGCTGAGGGAGCCGGCGAAGGCCCCCTCGACCAGCAGGACGGACGTGTGCGCGGTGGAGAAGGCGTCCCGCACGCGCCGGCGGGAGCGCTGCGGGTCCCAGCGGCCGAGGCGTTCCAGGTCGGCGCGCATGACCTGGTCCTTGAGGTCGCAGACGCGGTCGACGTCCTCGGGCCGGGCGGGCTCCAGGGTCCAGTGCGGGAGGCTGTTCACGGCGCGCAGTCTGGCAGCGTCCGCACCCGCCCCACCAGCGCCGCCCGAGAGGTGGACGCGGCTCAGGACACGGGCCGGGAGTCCGCCCAGACCCCCTCGAACTCCTCGCGGTAGACCTCCAGCAGGCCCGCCTCCGTGCCGCCGGGCTGCTGGCCGGCGCCGCCGCGCAGGACGAGCGCGGGGGACTCCATGCCGCGGGCGCGGCGCAGGTAGGGCTGGACGACGCCGAGGTCGCGGCCGGCCCGGCGCCCGCCGCGGCCCTCGGGGCGCGGGCCCTCGACGAGGTAGGCGGTGAAGCGCGGGGTCTCGTCGAAGACCCGGATCTCGAAGCCGCCCGGGTCGCGCAGCCGGGCCCGCACCCGGCGGACGTGCATGATGTTCATCTCGATCGAGCGGGACAACTCGCCGCGCCCGAGGCCGAGTTCGCGCTCACGGCGGCGCACGGCGCTGCTCGCCGGGTTGAGGAACAGCAGCCGCATCCGGCAGCCTTCGCCGGCCAGGCGCACCAGGCGCTTGCCGGTGTAGTTCTGGCAGAGCATGCCGAGGCCGATGCCGAGCGCGTCCAGCCGCCGGGCGCCGTCCAGGAGGTCCTCGACGGGCAGGTCGCGCTGGAGGCGGACCCGGTCGGCGTGCACCGCGACGACGTCCGCGTACCGGCCGGCGACCAGCGACTCGACGACGTCGGCGGGCACCCCGCCGGCGCCGCCGTCGAGCAGGGCGAGCAGGCGGGCGGCGGCGCGCTCGGTCTGGGCGAGGACGGTCTGGGTGAGGACGCGGTTGCGGGAGACCACGTGCCGGGCCACCTCCAGCTCGTCCAGGGCGAGTTCGATCTCGCGCCGGTCGGCGAGGTAGGGCTCGAAGCACGGCCAGTGCTGGACCATGAGCTCGCGCAGCTGGGGCAGGGTGAGGAAGACCAGCGGGTCGTCGTCGGCGGGGTCGAGCAGGTAGCCCTTGCGGCGGCTGACCTCCCGGACGGCGCCGGCGCGGTGCGCCCACTCCTCGCCCGCCGGGCCGGCGGCGGCGGTGACCCAATCCTCGCCGTGGGCGGGGGCGTAGATGGGGTGCAGGACCTCGTCGACGAGGGAGCGCAGCCGCTGCTCGACCAGGTTGAGCCAGACGTAGGCGCGCCCGGACAGGCGCACGCGCTGGTAGGCGTCCTCCCACTCGGCGCCGGACCAGGCGAGGGCGGGGATCTCCACCGGGCCGCCCTGGGCGGGCACCAGGGAGCGGCCGGTCATGGTGGGGCGCATGACCACCGTGGGCGCCTCGCTGCGGGCGCCGCCCCGCTCGGGGCCGTCGGGCCCGGCGCCACGGCCGCCAGCAGGGAACACCATGCGCCACCTCATCTGCGGCTGACCCCCGCGGGTGCGGGGACCGTTGACGGGCCGTTGACTAGCACCGGTCGGCCGGGGCGGCCGGACGATCAAGGGTACTGCCCGCCGAGAGCCGTCCGCAGCCGGTTGCCCGAGGGGGCGCGGACGCACCAGGGGACCCACCCGTCACAGCGCCGGGCTTAATCGGAGGAATACCGCCCGGACGCCCGTTCGGGCTAACGCAGGGCACGGGTCCCGGCGACCGGGGGAAGGGTCGTGGAGTATGCGGACTGTGCCGTGCGTCACGGCGCGCGAACGCCGCACATGCCCGGCCGCACGGCCGGGAAGACAGCCGCTGATTCTTGGACTGGACGTCAGTTTTCTTTTTTGGCAAGGAAGTTGAGGACTCATGCAGGTCTGGCCCGGCAAGCCCTACCCCCTCGGCGCCACCTACGACGGGGCCGGTACCAACTTCGCGGTGTTCTCCGAGAGCGCCGACCGGATCGAGCTGTGCCTGATCGACGGGGACGGCTCGGAGAGCGCCGTCGAGCTGCGCGAGACGGACGCCTTCGTGCGCCACGCCTACCTCCCGGGCGTCCAGCCCGGCCAGCGCTACGGCTTCCGCGTCCACGGGCCGTACAACCCGGGGCTCGGCCAGCGGCACAACAGCGCCAAGCTGCTCCTGGACCCGTACGCCAAGGCGATGAGCGGGAACGTCGACTGGGACGAGTCCGTCTACGGCTACCACTTCGGCGCCCCCGAGCGCCGCAACGACCTCGACTCCGCCCCGCACACGATGCACTCGGTGGTCATCAACCCCTACTTCGACTGGGGCACCGACCACCCGCCGCGCACCGACTACCACCGGACCGTCATCTACGAGGCGCACGTCAAGGGCCTCACCCGGCTGCACCCCGGCATCCCCGAGGAGATCCGCGGCACCTACGCGGGCCTCGCCCACCCGGCGGTGATCGAGCACCTCGCCAAGCTCGGCGTCACCGCGATCGAGCTGATGCCGGTGCACCAGTTCGTCCGCGACCACCGGCTGCGCGACCTCGGCCTCGCCAACTACTGGGGCTACAACACGATCGGCTTCTTCGCCCCGCACTCCTCCTACTCCTCCGACGGCGACCGCGGCCAGCAGGTGCAGGAGTTCAAGTCGATGGTCAAGGCGCTGCACGCGGCCGGGATCGAGGTGATCCTGGACGTCGTCTACAACCACACCGCCGAGGGCAACCACCTCGGGCCGACGCTCTCCCTGCGCGGCCTGGACAACGTCTCCTACTACCGGCTCGCCCAGGACCAGCGGTTCTACGAGGACACCACCGGCACCGGCAACAGCCTGCTGATGCGCAGCCCGCACGTGCTCCAGCTGATCATGGACTCGCTGCGCTACTGGGTCACCGAGATGCACGTCGACGGCTTCCGCTTCGACCTGGCCGCCACCCTGGCCCGGCAGTTCCACGAGGTCGACCGGCTCTCCTCCTTCTTCGACCTCGTCCAGCAGGACCCGGTCGTCTCCCAGGCCAAGCTGATCGCCGAGCCCTGGGACCTCGGCGAGGGCGGCTACCAGGTCGGCAACTTCCCGCCGCTGTGGACGGAGTGGAACGGCATGTACCGGGACACCGTGCGCGACCTGTGGCGCGGCGAGACCGCCGCGCTCGCCGAGTTCGGTTCCCGGCTCACCGGCTCCTCCGACCTCTACCAGGACGACGGCCGCCGGCCCATCGCCTCCATCAACTTCGTGACCTGCCACGACGGTTTCACCCTGCGCGACCTCGTCTCCTTCAACGAGAAGCACAACGCGGCCAACGGCGAGGACAACCGGGACGGCGAGTCCTTCAACCGTTCCTGGAACTGCGGCGTCGAGGGCCCGAGCAACGACCCGGCCGTCGAGGAGCTGAGAGCGCGCCAGCAGCGCAACCTCATCGCCACCCTGATGCTCTCCCAGGGCGTCCCGATGCTCTCCCACGGCGACGAGCTCGGCCGCACCCAGCACGGCAACAACAACGCCTACTGCCAGGACAACGAGCTCACCTGGGTGCACTGGCCCCAGGAGGACGGGCCGCAGGCGCGGCTGCTGGAGTTCACCCAGGGGATGATCTGGCTGCGCCGCGACCACCCGGTGTTCCGCCGCCGCCGCTTCTTCCACGGGCGGCCGGTCTCCGGGCGGGTGGTCTCCGGGCAGCCGGCCGCCGGCCGCGCGGCGGCGGAGGCGGGCGGCTACGACGACCTCACCGACATCGCCTGGTTCACCCCGAGCGGGGAGGAGATGACCAAGCGCAACTGGGGCGCCAGCTACGCCAAGTCGCTCACCGTCTTCCTCAACGGCTACGCGATCTCCGAGCCCGACCGGCGCGGCGGGCGGATCGTCGACGACTCCTTCCTCCTCATGTTCAACGCGCACTTCGAGCCGCTGGAGTTCACCGTCCCCGCCGACCACGGCCAGGAGTGGCAGGTCGTGGTGGACACCGCGCAGCCCCGGCTGCCCGCCCCCGGTACCGGCGCCCGGGTCAAGGCCGGCGACACGCTCTGGCTCACCGACCGGTCGCTCATGGTGCTCCAGCGCCCGGCGTGAACCCGCGGACGGTCACCTGTTCGGATCAGCAGCGGGTCTTGGCGGCGGGCTCCCCCGGGTACTCATGGAGCTATGACCTCCGCCGCCGAGCCCGCACGGACCCGCCCGGCCGCCAGTGTCCCCCCGTCCTGGACGCCGACCGCCGGCTACCGACTCCAGCTCCAGCCCGGCTTCACCCTCCGCGACGCCACCGCCGCCGTCCCCTACCTCGCCGCCCTCGGCGTCTCCCACCTCCACCTGTCCCCGCTGCTGGAGGCCGCCCCCGGCTCGACCCACGGCTACGACACCGTCGACCACGGCCGCGTCAGCGAACAGCTCGGCGGCGAGCCCGCCCTGCGCGAGCTGGCCGCCGCCGCGCACCGGCACGGCCTGCGGCTGCTCGCCGACGTCGTGCCCAACCACATGGCCGTGCCCGTCCCCGAACGGCTCAACCGGCAGCTGTGGGAGGTCCTGCGCGACGGGCCCGACTCCCCGTACGCGCGCTGGTTCGACATCGACTGGGCCGCCCAGCCCGGCCCCGCCGACGCCCCCGGACGCGGCCGGGTGCTGCTGCCGCTGCTCGGCGGGCGGCTCGGCGACGAACTCGGCCGGATCACCGTCGACGGCGACGTGCTGCGCTACCACGACCACGTCCTGCCGCTGCGCCCCGGCACCGGGCACCTGCCGCTCGCCGAACTCCTCGCCCGCCAGTGGTACCGCCTCGCCTGGTGGCGCCTGGCCCGCACCGAGCTCAACTACCGGCGCTTCTTCACCGTCAACGAGCTGATCGCCGTGCGGGTCGAGGAGCCCGAGGTCTTCGACGCCACCCACGCCGTGCTGCTGCGGCTGCACGCCGACGGCGTCCTCGACGGCTTCCGGATCGACCACCCCGACGGGCTCGCCGACCCGCGCGGCTACCTGGCCCGCCTCGCCGCGGCCACCGGCGGCGCCTACACCGTCGTCGAGAAGATCCTCACCGGGGACGAGCGGCTGCCCGCCGACTGGCCGTGCGCCGGCACCACCGGGTACGACGCGCTGCGCCGCATCGACGGGGTACTCACCGACCCGGCCGGCGCGGGCCGGCTGGCCGCGGCCTACGAGGCCTTCCTGCACGGGACCGCCGCCCCCGCCGAGCTCCGCCGGGACCCCCACCCGGCGGTCGCCGCGGCCCTGCGCGGCCGGGCCGAGATGACCGCACCGCGCGGCGAGCTCGCGGCCGAGGTCGACCGGCTGGTCCGGCTCGCGGTGCGGGTCGGGGCCGCCGAGCCCGAGCACGCCGACCACGCGCCCTGGCAGCTGCGCGCCTCGCTGGAGCGGCTCCTCACCGGCTACCCGGTCTACCGGCCGTACGTGCGGCCCGGCGAGGCCGGCGACGACGGGTACCTGCGCGGGCTGCTCGACGGCGCGGCGGACCCCACCGATTCCCTCGTCGCCGCCCTCGCCCTCGGCGAGCTCGGGCGCGGGCCCGAGAAGGACGAGTTCTGCGCCCGCTTCGCCCAGACCGCCGCCGCCGTCGCCGCCAAGGGCGTCGAGGACACCGCCTTCTACCGGTGGAACGCCCTGCCCGGCCTCAACGAGGTCGGCGGCGAACCCGCCCGCCCCGGACTGGAGCCCGCCGGCTTCCACGACTGGTGCCGGTACCTGGAAGGCGCCTGGCCGCTCAGCATGACCGCGCTCTCCACCCACGACACCAAGCGCAGCGCCGACGCCCGCGCCCGCCTCGCCGTCCTCGCCGAGCAGCCCGAGGCGTGGGCCGCCGAGGCCGCCGCGTGGTCCGCCGCGGCCGGGCCCGGCAGCGACCGCGACGGCGACTGGCTGCTGTGGCACACCCTCGTCGCCGCCTGGCCGATCGGCCCGGACCGCCTCGTCGCCGCCCTCCTCAAGGCCGCCCGCGAGGCCAAGCTGCACACCTCGTGGACGGCCCCCGACACCCCCTTCGAACGCGCCCTGGAGGAGCGCGCCCGCGCCGTGTACGACACCCCCGGGCTGCTCCCCCGCATCGAGGGCCGGGTGCACGCGCTCGCGCCGTACGCCCGCTCCAACACGCTCTCCGCCGCGCTGCTGCACCTCACCGTGCCCGGCGTCCCCGACCTCTACCAGGGCAGCGAGGAACCGCTGTACACCCTCGTCGACCCCGACAACCGGGGCGTCGTCGACCTCGGCGCCCTCGCCGTCCGGCTCACCGACGCCGCCACCCCGCGCCCCGGCGACCTCGCCCGCGAGAAGCTCCACCTCACCGCGACCGCCCTGCACCTGCGGCGCGCCCGCCCGCTCGGCCCCTACCGGCCGCTGCCCGCCACCGACCTCGCCTCCGACCACCTGCTGGCCTTCGCCCGCGGCGACGACGTCGTCACCGCCGTCACCCGCCTCCCGTACGGCCTGGAGCGCGCCGGCGGCTGGCGGGACACCTTCCTCGACCTGCCCGCGGGCGGGCCGTGGACGGACGAACTGACCCACCGCACGCACCCGGCGGGACCGGTGCCGGCCGCCGACCTGCTGGCGACGTACCCCGTGGCGCTGCTGACGAGGAGGAGCCCGGCGTGAGGCCGTACGAGGTGTGGGCGCCGTTCGCCGCCCACCGGGTCGAGGTCGAAGTCGACGGCGTCCCCCACCCGTTGGACCGCCGCCCGGACCGGGACGGCTGGTGGGGCGGCGAGGCGCCGGAGGGCGACTACGCGTTCCGCCTCGACGGCGGCCGCCCCCTGCCCGACCCGCGCTCGGCCCGGCAGCCGCACGGCCCGGACGGCCCGAGCCGGGCCGTCGACCACGCCGCGTTCCGCTGGTCGCACACCGGCTGGCGCGGCCGCCCGCTGCCCGGGGCGGTGGTCTACGAGCTGCACGTCGGCACCTTCACCGCCCGCGGCACCTTCGACGGCGCCGCCGAACACCTCGACCACCTCGTCGGCCTGGGCGTCGACTTCGTCGAGCTGATGCCCGTCTGCCCGTTCCCCGGCAAGCACGGCTGGGGCTACGACGGCGTCTCCCTGTGGGCCGTCCACGAGCCCTACGGCGGGCCCGAGGGCCTGAAGCGCTTCGTCGACGCGGCGCACCGCGCGGGCCTCGGGGTGATCCTCGACGTCGTCCACAACCACCTCGGCCCGTCCGGCAACCACCTTCCGGCGTTCGGCCCGTACTTCACCGACCGGCACCACACCCCGTGGGGCTCCGCGATCAATCTGGACGGCCCCGGCTCCGACGACGTGCGGACGTACCTCATCGGCAGCGCGCTCTCCTGGCTGCGCGACTACCGCATCGACGGGCTGCGCCTGGACGCCGTGCACGCCCTCGCGGACGACCGGGCGGTGCACTTCCTGGAGGAACTGTCCGGCGAGGTCGAGAAGTTGGCGGCGGCCACCAACCGCCCGCTGTTCCTGATCGCCGAGTCCGACCTCAACAACCCGCGCACCACCACGCCGCGCGAGGCCGGCGGCCAGGGTCTCGACGCCCAGTGGAGCGACGACTTCCACCACGCCCTGCACGCCGCCCTGACCGGCGAATCCCAGGGCTACTACGGCGACTTCGCGCGGGCGCCGCTCGCCGCCGTCGCCAGGACGCTCACCCGCGGGTACTTCCACGACGGCACCTGGTCCGCCTTCCGCGGGCGCCGCCACGGGCGCCCGTTCGCGCCGGCCGGCGCCGGGCACCGGCTGCTCGGCTACCTGCAGACCCACGACCAGATCGGCAACCGGGCGCTCGGCGACCGGATCTCCACCACGCTCACCCCCGGGCGGCTCGCCGCCGGCGCCGCGCTGGTGCTCACCTCGCCGTTCACGCCGATGCTGTTCATGGGCGAGGAGTGGGGCGCCGCCACGCCCTGGCAGTACTTCACCGACCACACCGACCCCGACCTCGCCGAGGCCGTCCGGCGCGGCCGGCGCCGGGAGTTCACCGAGCACGGCTGGCGCGCGGAGGCCGTCCCGGACCCGCAGGAGCCGGCCACCGTGTTGCGCTCGGTGCTCGACTGGACCGAGCCGCGGCGCCGGCCGCACGCCGAACTGCTCGACTGGCACCGGCGGTTGATCCGGCTGCGGCGGGAGCGGCCCGAGCTGTCCGATCCGGACCTGGGCGCGGTGCGGGTCGAATTCGACGAGGCCGCACGGTGGTTGGTCGTCCACCGGAGGCCGTACCGGGTGGCGGTCAACCTCGGCTCCGGCGAGGCCGCGCTGCCGCTGGGCGGCGAAGGGCGGGAGGTGGTGGCCGCGTTCGGGCCGGCCGCACTGGACGGTCCGACGGTGCGGCTGGGGGCGGACGCGGTGGCCGTCGTCCTGCTGTGACCGGCCGCGGCTACCACAGGAAGGTGGCGATCCGCTCCCGCAGCGAGGCCGCGTCCAGGCCGTAGGCCGCCAGGTGCTCGGGGATCGAGCCGTAGTGCCGGTGCTCCTCGCGCGGCACGCCGAGACCCAGCACCCGGTGCGGGCGGTCGGCCAGCGCCGCGTGCGCCTCGTTCGCCGACGTCCCGGCCAGGTACGGCTCCACCAGCACGACGTCCGGCCGGTCGCCCAGGGCCGCGCGCAGCCCGGCCGCGTCGAACGGGCGGACGGTGGCGGCGTACAGCACGGTCACGTCCAGGCCCTCGGTCGCCGCCAGCACCGCGTCCAGCATCGGGCCGACGGCGACGACCACCCCGCCCGAGCCCTCGCGCACGGCGGTGAACCGGCCCGGCTCGACGGCCACCGGCGCCTCGTTCTGGTGCGCGGACAGGCGGACGTACACGTTGCGGTCGCCGTCCGCGACGGCGTGGCGCAGCAGCGTCTCGGCCTCGTCCGGGTGGCCCGGCACGTGGACGGTCCAGTCCGGCAGGGTGTCCAGCAGCGCGACGTCACCGGGCGACATGTGGGTGCGGCCGCCCGCCGGCCAGTCGTACGAGCCGGCCGCGCTCACCAGGACCGCGCCGACGCCCTGGTGGACCAGGTCCAGCTTGACCTGCTCGAAGGGCCGCTCGACGAGGAAGCTGGCGAAGGTGTGGGCGATCGGGCGCATCCCGGTCAGCGCCAGGCCGCCGGCCGCGCCGATCAGCAGCTGCTCGCGGATGCCGACGTTGATCACGCGGTCGGGGTGGCGCCCGGCCGCCGGGGCGAAGGAGGCCGCGCTGATGTCGGCGAGGACGAGGGCGACGCGCAGGTCCTGGTCGAGGAGGTCGGTCGTGACGTCGAAGAAGCGCTCGCGCATGGTTTCCATCGGTGAAGTCCCCTTGTGTATCGGCGGGTTGTGCGTGACGGCGGTGGTGCTCGGCCGGGAGTGCCCGGCGGTGCTCGGTAGTGCCTGGGAGTGCTCGGCAGTGCTCAGGAGTCCTTGGGCTCGACGCGGGCCACCACGACCCGCGGGCGGCCCGGGTGCGCAGCGGTGTAGGCCGCGTGCAGCGCCTCGTGGTCGCGGCCGTCGACGGTCTGCGCCGACCAGCCCTCGGCCGCGAACCGGGCCGCGATGCCGCCCTGCCAGCCGTGCGTGGCCGAGGAGTTGTCGATGACCACCGCGTGCAGCCGGTCCAGCCCGTAGGCGCCGGCGAAGGCCACCGCCTCGTGGTTGGAGCCCTCGTCGAACTCCGCGTCCCCGAGCAGCACCCACACCGCCGGATCGGCCAGGCCCTGGGCGCGCAGCCCGAGCGCCGTGCCGACGGCCAGCGGCAGGCCGTGGCCGAGCGATCCGGAGGCGATCTCGACGCCCGGGACCAGCATCCGGTCGGGGTGGTGGCCGAGCGGGGAGTCGTAGGCCCCGAAGCTCGGCAGCACCTCGGGGTCGATGAACCCCTTGGCGGCGAGCACGGCGTAGTACGCCATCGGACCGTGGCCCTTGGAGAGCAGGAAGCGGTCGCGGTCCTGGTGCTCGGCCGTCCCCGGGGTCACCCGCAGGATCCGGTCGTAGAGCACCCAGAGCGCGTCCAGCGTGGAGGTGGCGGCGGGGCCGTGCTTCTCGTCGCCGGTCATCAGCGCCATGAGGGCCGGGAGGTCCTCGAAGCGGGCGCCGGTCCGGGTCCCGCTCGCCGTCTGCGTCGTGTGCGTCGTCTGCGTCATCTGCTTCGTCATGACGATGATGGTGCAACTTAAAGCCAGCTTGAAGTCAAGCGATCACCGACGGTGTCCGCGGCCCGGCCGGAAAACCAGTTGCCGCAAGGCCGTTCGCACGCCTAGCGTCCTGCCGTGCTGCCTGTGGTGGAGACGGAAGAGCAGTGGGACGCGGTCGTGCCCGACGAATCGGTGATGCGGCCGGGCGCCGCTGCGCTCTGTGACCGGCTCGGCGTCGGCGGCCTCCCGCTCGACGACCTCGCGGAGGAGTGGTTCGGCACCGACTGACCGGGCCTCCGAACCCGCCCGCGGCCCACCCGAAGCCCCCTGGAGCCCCCTGGAGCCCCTTGCAGTCCGCTTGAAGTCCGCTTGAAGTCCATGGATAGAGTGGGCCGCATGACCGCAGCGCCCGGCCACGGCCCCACCCGTCACGACCTCCTCACCATCGGCCAGCTCTCCGAACGCAGCGGCCTCGCCACCTCCGCCCTGCGCTACTACGAGAGCCTCGGCCTCATCCACGCCACCCGCACCGCCGGCGGCCAACGCCGGTACAACCGCGCCACGCTGCGCCGCGTCGCCTTCGTCCGCGCCGCGCAGCGCGTCGGCCTCTCCCTCGACGAGGCCCGCGTCGCCCTCGACCGCCTCCCCGAGCACCGCGTCCCCACCGGCACCGAGTGGGACGCGGTCGCCACGTCCTGGCAGAGCCGGATCGACGAGCAGATCGCCGAACTGGAGCGCCTCAAGGCCAAGCTCACCGGCTGCATCGGGTGCGGCTGCCTCTCGCTCTCCCGCTGCGCGCTCTACAACGCGGCCGACCGCGCCGCCGCCTCCGGCCCCGGCGCCCGCTACCTCCTCACCCGCGACCCCGGCACCGGCCCGGAGCCGGCCGTAGCGCCGTAGGGCCCCAGGACCTCAGGGCCCCAGGACCTCATGGCCTCAGGGCCTTGGGTCCGTCCGCAGGATGCTGTAGCGCACGACATCGCGCCAGGCGCCGTCGCGGAAGGCCAGGGCCCGTTGGACGCCCTCCCGGGTGAAGCCGCACTTCTCCAGGGCGCGCTGCTCGGCGAGGTTGGTGGCCTCGGTGTCCGCCTCCAGCCGCATCACCGGGGTGTGCGCGAACAGGTAGGCCACGAGCTGCCGTTGGGCCTCCGTGCCGACGCCCCGGCCGCGTGCCTCCGGGCGCAGCTGCACGCCGATGTTCCAGTACGCCGACGCCGCCCGCGGGCTCGCCTGCCGCCAGGAGACGAAGCCCGCGAACGCGCCGCCGCTCTCCACCGCGAGCACCGAGCGGTGGTCCGCGAGGAGCCCGTCCTCGGCGAACTGCCGGCGGATCGGCCCGAAGTCCCGCCAGCCGTACCACTGGAACTCGCCGAGCGCGTCGGGGTCGTTCATCATCGCGTGGAGGACCGGAAGGTCCGCCTCGGCGATCGGGCGCAGGGTCACCGGTTCTTCGTTCATGTCCGCCCGAACGCGCGAGTTTCCCTGACCGTTCCTCATATCGTCTCGCCGAAGGCCAAGATGGTCGGGGATGCACGGGATCCGGCGACGAAGGGGAACGGCCATGGCGGGGACGACGGTCAGCACGGTGGTGGAGGCTCCGGCCGGCAAGGTGTGGGAGCTGATCGGGGACTTCCACGCCCTCGGCGCGTGGCACCCGGACCTGCCCCCGAGCCGGCGCGGCAACGACCTGGGCGGCACGGCCGTCGGCGCCGTCCGCCTCTTCGAGCTCGGCGACACGGAGCTGAGCGAGACGCTGCTCGGCTACGACGACGGGGCCCGGAGCTACACGTACGGCTTCGCCGACGGCACCTTCGAGCTGAGCGCCTACCGGGCGACCCTGCGGGTGGTGCCGGTCACCGAGTCCGACGCGGCGTTCGTCGAGTGGAGCGCGACGTACGACGTCGAGCGCGAGCACCGCGAGGCGTCGACGGCCCTGGTGCACGGCGTGTTCACGGCCGGCCTGCGCGCCCTGCGCGAGCGCTTCGCGGGCTGACGGCAGGCCGCGGCGGGCCCGTCGAGACCGTCGCGAAAGCGTTATCCGGGGCCGTTCCCAGGCGCCTCCCAGCCCCGCCCGGAAACGGCCCTTCCCGCCCCCTGGCGCCCGCGCCGCCACCTGCACACCCCGGGGCCGGTGCGGCCGGAGGCCCCCCTTCGCAGCCCACCGCCAGGAGCCGCTACACCCCTTCCCACCAGGGGAGTTGGCCCTGGGAAAGACTCTCGCGTCCGCCTAGGCTCGACCTCATGAACCGCACGATCCGCACGACCGAAGACGTCCTCGCCCTCCTCGACCGCCTCTTCCCCCCGGCCGCCGACCGCTGGACCTCCGACGCCTCCGCCTGGTGGGACGGCTTCTACGCCGACCGGAGCGCCGGGCGCCCGTTCTTCGTGCCGAAGCCGGACGAGCACCTCGTCTCCTACCTCGACCGCGGCCTCGTCGCCCCCGGCGGCCGGGCGCTCGACCTCGGCTGCGGTCCGGGGCGCAACGCCCTGCACCTGGCCGCGCTCGGCTTCGACGTCGACGCCGTCGACCTCTCGCCCGCCGCCGTCGCGTGGGCCGAGGAGCGGGCGGCGGCCTCCGGGCTCGGCCCGCGCTTCCACTGCGGGAACATCTTCGACGTCGAGCTCCCGCACGCCCGGTACGACCTCGTCCTCGACTCCGGCTGCCTCCACCACCTGCCGCCGCACCGCAGGGTCGGCTACCTCGCCCTGCTCGACCGGGTCCTCGCGCCCGGCGGCCACTTCGTGCTCAGCACCTTCGCCGCCGGGGCGATGGGCTCGGAGCGGCCCGACGAGGACCTGTACCGCGTCGGCGGCCTGGAGGGCGGCCTCGCCTACGCGCCCGCGGAACTGCGCGCCCTCTTCGCGGACTTCGAGCCGGTCGAGATCCGTCCGATGGCCGAGCAGTCCCCGGACTCGCCGCTCTTCGGCGTGCCGTTCCTGCTCACCGCGCTGTTCCGGCGGCCCTGAGGCCCGACGCCCCGCACCGACGGGCTCCCAGGAGCCTCCCAGCGGACCATCAGACGATCACCAGCCTTTAAGCGCCCTCTCATGTCCCCGTCCTAGCCTCCGCCGCATGAACGTCTCGCTGCTCGGCGGCTGGTTCCCGTGGACCGTACAGGCCGTCGCCGTCGCCCTGTTCGTCACCGCCGTCGGCTGGCGGGACCGGACCTGGCGCGTCAAGTGGGGTCCGATCGCCCTCGGGGCGGCGGCGGGCCTGACCGCGCTCGCGGCGGTCGGGGTGCTGACCCTGTCCGGCATCACCGACCCGATCCCGTTCGGCGTCTGGCTGTGGAGCGGCGTGGCGGTGGGGGCGTTCAGCGTGCTCGGGTTCGGCTGGCGCGGCGCCCGCTGGTGGCGGCGGGCGCTGGCGCCGCTCGCCGCCGTCCTCGCGCTGTTCGCGGCGGCCAACAGCCTCAACGTGGCCACCGGCTACTACCCGACCATCGGCGACGCGGTCGGCGAGCTGAGCGGCGACCCGCTGCCGGACCAGATCACGCTCGCCCAGCTCGGCTCGATGCACGGGAAGACGAAGACCGGCCGCATCGTCCAGGTCGACATCCCGGACACCGCCAGCGGCTTCGCGCACCGCCAGGAGCTGGTCTACCTGCCGCCCGCATGGTTCCGCAGCCAGAGCCGGCCCAAGCTGCCGGTCCTGGAGATGATCGGCGGCGAGTTCTCCGCGCCGGACAACTGGATCCGCTCCGGCGACGCGGTGAAGACGGCGGACGCGTTCGCCGCCAAGCACAACGGCTTCGCGCCGATCCTCGTCTTCGTCGACGCGACCGGCGGCTTCCGGGTGGACACCGAGTGCGTGGACGGCCCGCACGGCAACTCCGAGAGCCACCTGGTCAAGGACGTCCCGCCGTTCGTCCAGAAGACCTTCAACGCCGCCACCGACCCGCACAAGTGGGGCGTGGCCGGCTGGTCGATGGGCGGCACCTGCGCCTTCGACCTCACCGTCGAACACCCCACGGTCTTCACCCACTTCGGCGACTTCTCGGGCGACAAGGGCCCGTACATCGGCGACAAGGACCACACCGTCCAGGAGCTCTACGGCGGTGACGCCGCCGCGTGGTCCGCGCACGACCCGGTGACCGTCCTCGCCCACCACCCCAAGTACCAGGGCGTGTCCGGCTACTTCGGCCAGGGCGACGAGGAGCACGGCCAGATCGAGTCGGCCAAGGTGCTGAACGACGCGGCGAAGAAGGACGGCATCCGCACGACGACGGCCGTCGGCTCCGGCAAGCACACCTGGCAGACCGGCGCCGCGACCTTCGTCCAGGCCCTGCCCTGGCTCGCCGCCCAGCTCGGCGTCCCGGGCACCCGGGCGTAGGGGCAGCTGGTCCCCACACGAACCTCGCCGGGGAAACCCTTGACGTCCCCGACCCCGCCCCGCCTCCCCGCAACGGCCGTTCACCAGGCGGCAGAAGGGCCGACCGGCCGTGCGGGGCCGCCGGAGGGCGGCTCCCACCTCCGGCCCGCCATCGCTTCTTCCGCGGGCGCGCACACCTTCGCCACCGGGCGGCTGCAACTGTCCGGCACCCCGGACTACCAGCCGGTTTTCCACTTTGCAAGGGATGGCCGGATAGCACTAAGTTTCGACCGCTGTCGATGCCGCGCAGGGCTGAGTACCCCTCAAGCCCAGGTCGGAAACGGTGTCGTGCCCCCGGACGTACGGGGGAAGGACCAGCCGTGCCGCGTGCCCACCAGGCGCCGGGAGCCACCGGGCACCCGACCCCGATCCGGCACACCGGACACGTGAGGAGCCGTCGGTTGCGCACCACCCGCCCGGCCGGCGTCACCGGTGCGGCCCCGCCCTGCGAGGCCCTCCCGGGCTGCTGAGCAGCCCGCACAGACCGCCCCGGTCGCGATACCGGGGCACGACGGGTCGGCCCGTCCGGCACAGGGGACCGGACGGGCCGGCCCGTCACCACGCGCCGCCGGCCGTCAGAGGCCGAGGCGGCTCAGCGCGGTCGTCCAGTCGGAGGCGATCGCTCTGCGCGCGGCGTCGAGCGTGACCTGCCCGCCGCACACCGCCTTCTTCAGCCGGTTCTCTACGGTGTCCTTGCTCTGCGCGGGCTCGTTGCCGTACCGCGGCTCGGGCCACAGGTTCCGCGGGTCGCGCGGGGCGCCGCCGAGCTCCAGGGGGACGAAGTGGTCCTCCTCGTAGTCGGCCGGGTTGGTGTCCGAGTAGCCGTACTGCGCGATCTGCTGCACCTTCAGGGCGTTGGTGTAGCTCGCCGGCGGGCGCACGGTGGCGGTCCAGCCGGAGACGCAGATCGTCTTCTGGATGGTCGCCTGGGTGACGGCCGGGTTGTACGCGCCCGGCGTGCAGGACGGGTCGGGCAGCGGCAGGTACGCGCGCGAACAACCGGCCGCACGGGCATCGGACTTGTGCGCGGACGGGTGCGAAGCAGCCTGCGCGGTCCCGGTTCCGGCGGCGATCCCGGCGGCGGCGAGGGCGGTGGCCGCGGCGCCCACGGTCAGGCGCTGACGAAGCATCATGGAGGCTCTCTCCTGGGCCGGCCCGGCCGAATGCCGGGCGACTGTGCCCATGACAGCAGCGCCACCACGAACACCGTCAGCCCCGGGACGTGAACTACTTGGTAAGAGTTTGCCGGTGCGTCAACTCCCGGGCCAGCAGGGCCGCCGGGCCCTCCGGGAGGCTGCCGTGCACGAGTTCGGTGCGGTGCACCAGGCGCGGCAGCGTGACCGGCACCCCGACGACGCCGGGGGCGGCGGCCAGGGCGGACGGCGGCAGCAGGGCCAGGCCGTGGCCGGTGGCCACGAGCGCGAGCAGGGCGTGCACGTCCGTGCCGCGGTAGCGGGTGGCGGGGCGGAAGCCGTCGGTGCCGGTGGCCGCGCGCAGCCGGGCGGGCGGCGGGGTGAGGTCGGGGGCGTCGAGCCAGCGGGCGGCGGACAGGTCGGCGAGGGCGACCCCGGGCCGGCCGGCCAGCGGGTGCCCGGCGGGGAGCGCCACGACGACCGGCTGCTCGGCGACGGCGACGGTGCCGAGCGGGCCGACGTCGGGCAGCGGCAGCGGGTCGCTGGGCGCGGCGAGCCCGTCGACGAGGGCGAGGTCGACGTCCCCGGTGGCGACCAGCGCGGGCAGCACGTCCTGGGCGAGCACCCGGACGTCCACCTCCGCGCGCGGATACGTCCGGCGCACCTCGCCGAGCGCACGCCCGACCGCGGTGCCGAGCGCCAGGGGGGTGGCACCGAGCACCAGCCGGGCACTCGCGGCACCGACCAGGCGCGCGACGTCGGCGCGCGCCGCCTCCAGCCGCACGAGCAGCGGCGCGGCGTGCTCCAGCAGCCGCACGCCCGCCTCGGTCGGGCCGACCGGGCGGCGGACGAGCAGCGGCGCCCCGAGGTCCGCCTCCAGCGCGGCGATCTGCTGCGAGACGGCGGACTGCGTGTACCCGAGCTCGCGCGCCGCCTCGGAGAACGAGCCGAGGCGGACGACGGTGACGAAGGTGCGCAGCTGCTGCGGATCCACAGTCTCATCAGCCGATCTGATCGAGGGGTAAGAAATCATCGTTGGCGGTGATCTCGGGTGCCGGGCCAGGATAGCCGCATGACCTACCAGACCCCGCGCATCGCCCTGGTCGGCGACCGCTCCCCCGCCGTCCGCTCGCACGCCCGCATCCCCGGCCTGCTCGACGCCCTCGCCACCCGCGACCAGCTCGACCTGGACGCCTACTGGATCCCCACCGAGGACGCCGGGGCACCCGGCGCACTCGACGGCTTCGACGCGATCTGGCTGCTCCCCGGCAGCCCCTACCGCAGCGAGGACGGCGCCCTGGCCGCCGTCCGGACCGCCCGCGAGCTCGGCATCCCGTTCCTCGGCACCTGCGCCGGCTTCCAGCACGCGGTGCTGGAGTTCGCCCGCGACGTCTGCGGCATCGGCGACGCCGTCCACGCCGAGCAGGACCCGGACCGGGACGAGCAGGTCATCGAGCCGCTCGCGTGCTCGCTGGTCGGCCACGAGGGCGCGGTGAACGTCACGCCCGGCACGCTCGCCGAGCGCGTCCTCGGCACCACCCGCACGCTGGAGCGCTACCACTGCGCGTACGGGCTCAACTCCGCCTACCTGGACCGGCTGCGCGAGCACGGGCTGCGGTTCAGCGGCGCGGACGAGGCGGGCTCGGTGCGCATCCTGGAGCTGACGGACCACCCGTTCTTCCTGGCCTCGCTGTTCCAGCCGGAGCTGTCCGGCGACGGCACCCGCCCGCACGCGATGATCCGCGCCCTGGCCGCCGCCGCGGTCGAGCGGGCCGCCTCCGTCGAGCGCGCCGCCTCCGCCTGACGGGCCCGCCCGGCCCGCTCACCCTGGTGCCGGTCCGTCACATCGGCAGCGACCGCAGCCGCACCGCCCCCTCCGGCCAGGCGGCGCCGGCCCGCAGCGGCGCCCACATCGTGCGCAGCGGCATCACGGCGAGCAGCCCGCCGCGCTGCTCGACCGTCACCTCGCCGGGCACCTCCCGGAAGCCCAGCCGCTCGTAGAGGCCGACGAGCGGCGGACGGCAGAACAGCAGGGCGTAGGCGGGGCCGAGCGTGCGGGCGTGGTCGAGGGCGGCCCCGACCACGGCGCGCGCGAGGCCGCCGCCGCGCCGGTCTGCGGCGACGGCGACGCCCCCGACGCCGACGGCCGGCACCTCCGCGCTCCCGATCGTGAGGGGCAGCGGCAGCAGGCCGGTGTGCGCGACGAGCCGGCCCCCGGCGGACCGGACGCCGAAGTGGATCTCCTTGGGCAGGAACGTCAGCCCGGTGTGCGCCACTCCGTAGGGGTCGTCGCCGGGCCCGAGGATCTCGTCCTGGTCGGCACGGGTGTACTGCGGCAGCCGCACGACCTCGACCGGCGCGGCGGGGCTCCCGGGGGGAAGATGATCGGTCATCCCGCCATGGTCGCTTCCGGGGCTCACGGAATCCAGGGCCCGCCGGGATCCAGGGCCGACCGTGATCCAAGGCCGGCCGGAACCCCGGTGTGGAAGCATGCCCCCATGCGCCAGCCCACCGACCAGCAGCCCGGGGACCGCCCGGTCCCCGGCCTGCGGGCCGCCCACCGCTCCACCATGCTGGTGAGCCTGCCGGTCCGGCTGCCCGCCCCGGTCGTCGCGCTCGCCCCGACCGTCCTCGCCCTGCTGATCCTGGTCCCGCTCGCCGCGGGCGACCCGGACGTCGGGCCGACCTCCTCCCGCGGGGTCAACGCCACCCTGATGGCGATCGGCGCGCTCGCCCTGGCCTTCCGCTGGCGGGCCCCGGCGACGGTCACCGCGCTCACCCTGCTGAGCGGCCAGCTGCCCCTCGCCGTCGCGCTCTACGGGTTCGCCGCGCGGCGCGGCCGGACCCGGGCGCTCGTCGTGATCGCCGTCCTCGCCGAGATCCGCCTGCTCATCCCGTTCGACCTCGGCGACCTCAGCACGCTGAACAACATCGCCAACATCATCGAGGACCCCCTCGTGTACGGCGCCGTGCCGCTCGCCCTCGGCCTCACCGCCCACCAGCGCGCCCGCGCCGTCGACCTGCTCGAAGACCGCAACCGCCTCCTGGAGGCCGCCCGGCAGCACGCCGAGGAACGCGCCGCCGCCGCCGAACGGGCCAGGCTCGCCCGGGAGATGCACGACGTCGTGTCCAACCGGGTCTCGCTGATCACCCTGCACGCCGGTGCCTGCCAGGTCGCCGCGCCGAACGACCCGGCCGTCGTCAAGGAGACCCTCGGGCTGATCCGCACCCTCGGCCTGCAGGCCCTCACCGAACTGCGCGGACTGCTGGGCGTGCTGACGCCCGCCTCCGACGAGGGCCCGTCCCTGGGCGGACTGCCCGCACTCGTCGGGGAGTCCCGCCGGGCCGGCCTGTCCGTACGACTGAGCGTCGATGGCCCGGCCGACGGCGGGCCCGAGCCGAGCCCCGCCGTCCAGTACGCCGCCTACCGGATCGTCCAGGAGGCGCTCACCAACGTGCACAAGCACGCCCCCTCGGCCACCGTCGCCGTCACGGTCGAGATCCGCGCGGACGGGCTGCGCCTGTCCGTCGTCAACTCCCCCGGCGACGGCGGCGAGGACCCGCACCTGCCCTCCGGCGGACACGGCCTGGACGGCATGCGCACCCGCGCGGACGACCTCGGCGGCACCCTGGACGCGGGCCCCACCCCGGAGGGCGGCTTCGCCGTCCGGGCCCGCCTGCCGCTCACCGCCGACGTGCCGGCCGGCGCGGCCTGATCAGGAGCGGGGCCGCAGCCGCGCCCACACCTCGGCGACGCGGGCCGGCAGTTCCTCCAGCGGACCGCTGTTGTCGATCACGACGTCCGCGATCGCGAGCCGCTCCTCGCGGGTGGCCTGCGCGGCCATCCGGGCCCGGGCCTCGTCCTCGGTCATGCCGCGCAGCTCCACCAGCCGCGCGACCCGCACGTCGTCCGCCGCGTCGACCACGACGACCAGGTCGTACAGCGGGCCGAGCCCGTTCTCGGCGAGCAGCGGCACGTCGTGCACGACGACGGCGTCCGGCGCGGCGGCGGCCTCCAGCTCGGCCGAGCGGGCCCGCACCAGCGGGTGGACGATCGCGTTCAGCGCCTGGAGCCGGTCCGGGGCGGCGAACACGATCGCACCGAGGGCCGGACGGTCCAGCGAACCGTCCGGCCGCAGCACCGCGGGCCCGAACTCGGCCACCACGGCGGCGAGTCCGGCCGTCCCGGGCGCGACCACCTCGCGGGCGAGCACGTCGGAGTCCACGATCACCGCGCCGTGGGCGGCGAGCAGCCGGGACACCTCGCTCTTGCCGGCGCCGATGCCACCCGTCAGTCCGATCTTCAGCATGGCGCCAGGCTACCGGCGCCGCCCTCCCGGCGGTCAGCCGAGGTCGAGGCTCTCGCCCTCGCCCAGCGCCCGCAGCCGGGCACCGCCCGGCCCGTCCTCGCCGACCAGGCGGGAGTGCACGGCGAGCCCGATCGGGCTGAGCACCGCGTCGTGCACGGGCACCGCCACGCGCGGGGCGGCCTCGCGGACGTAGTCGACCAGTTCGCCCGCCTTGCTCCAGGGCGCGCCGATCGGCAGCAGCAGCGTCTCGACGGCGTGCGGCGGCACCGTGAGCGCGTCGCCGGGGTGGAAGAGGCGGCCGCCGAACAGGAAGCCGATGTTCTTCACGAGCGGGACGTCCCGGTGGATCTCCGCGTGCCACTCACCGTGCACCGACACCTCCAGCCCGCCGAGCTCGAACGCGTCGCCCTCGCCGACGGCGCTCACGCGCTGCGCCACGCCGTCGAGCTGGGCGGCCACCGCGTCGTTGGTCCACACCCGCAGGGCCGGGTGGGCCTCCAGCGCGGCGCGCAGCCGGGACTCCTCGAAGTGGTCCATGTGCTCGTGGGTGATCAGGACGGCGTCGGCCCCGGCGAGGGCGGCGGGGTCGGTGAACATCCCGGGGTCGATGACGACGGTGGTGCCGTCGTGCTCCAGGCGTACGCAGGCGTGTCCGAACTTGGTGATTCGCATGGGAAAAACAATACAGCGAAACTGCGCAGCATGACTACACAGTTTTGCTGCACAGATTCCCGGTAGGCTTCTGCCATGAACAGTCCGGCCCCCGAGACCCTCGAACTCGCCGCCGACCTGCGCGCCGCCCTCGGCGGCCTGGTCCGCTCCCTGCGCGACAACGACGAGCTGCCCCAGAACCAGGCCGCCGTCCTCGGCCTCCTCGTCCGCGACGAACGCGCCTACACCGTCGCCGAGCTCGCCGAGCGCCAGCGCGTGCGCCACCAGTCGATGGCCCGCACGGTCGCCCTGCTCACCGAGGCCGGCCTGGTCACCCAGGGCCCGCACCCCACCGACGGCCGCAAGCTGCTCGTCACCGCCACCGGGGCCGGCCACGACGCCCTCCTCGAACAGCGCGCCCGCCGCGAGGCGCAGATCGCCGCCGCCATCGAGACCCGCCTCACCCCCGAGGAGCGGCAGACCCTGCGCGCGAGCGTCGCCCTGCTGAGCCGACTGCGCTGAGCCCGTCACCGGGCCGGCCGTACCGGGCCCGTCACCGAGCCGCCGACCCTGGGCCCGTCACCAGGCCTCCGGCCCTCATCCGGTCACCGGGCCGGCCGTGCCGAGCCCGTCACTGAGCCGCCGGCGCCGAGCCCGTCCCCGTGCCCACGAGCTCGGGACGCTGCGCCGGGATCACCGCCGGTGCGATCGGCGGCAGCTCGACGTGCTCGCTCAGCCCGAAGCGCCGGTGCAGCCGCCGCAGCGGCGCCGGCGCCCACCAGTTGAACTCGCCGAACAGGCTCATCGCGGCCGGCACCAGCAGACAGCGCACCAGCGTGGCGTCCACCGCGACGGCGACCGCCAGGGCGATGCCCATCTGCTTGACCATGAGCATGTCCCCGAGCGCGAACCCGGCGAAGACGATCACCATCAGCAGCGCCGCCGAGGTGATGATCCGCCCGCTACGCTGCACGCCCAGCTCCACGGCCTTCGCACAGCTGTAGCCGCGCGAGTGCAGTTCCTTGATGCGGGCGAGCAGGAACACCTCGTAGTCCATGGACAGCCCGAACGCGAACGCGAAGACCAGCACCGGGATGAAGGTCTCCAGCCCGCCGGTCGGACTGAACCCGAGCAGCCCGCTGAAGTACCCGTCCTGGAAGATCAGCGTGAGCGCGCCGAGCGAGGCGCCCAGCGACAGCAGGTTCATCAGCAGCGCCTTGACCGGCATCACCACCGAGCCGGTCATCAGGAACAGCAGCACCAGCGTCCCGAGCGCGACCAGCCCGAGCGCCCAGGGCCCGCGCGAGGTCAGCTCGTTCGAGAAGTCGACCACCGAGGCGGCGCCGCCGGTCACGTAGGTCTTCAGCCCGCCGCGGTCGGCCCGCAGCTCGTCGACGACCTGCTTGGCCGTCCCGCCCTGCGGGTCCCCGTGGACGAGCACGTCGATCGTCGAGACGGAGTCGCTCACCGGCGTGACCGCCCGCACCCCGCTCACCCCGGGCAGCTTGGCGACGACCTCGTCCGCGTACGCCTGCGCGACCGGCGCCCCGCCCTCGACCACCACCGTGATCGGCGCGGCGGCGACCTGCGGGAAGCGCTGGTCGATCGCGTCCGCGACCTGCCGCCCGGCGGAGGAGGCGGGCAGCACGGCCGCCCCGGAGTTGCGCATCTCCGCGTGCAGGAACGGCGCCCCGGCCGCCATCAGCAGCGCGGTGCAGGCGAGTGCGACGGGCACCGCCCGTTTGCGGACCCGGCGGACGGTCCGGCTGAAGAAGCCCTCGTCGGGCACCGGCGCGGCGGGCGCCTTGATCCGCGAGCCGGCGAAGCCGAGCAGCGCGGGGATCAGGGTGAGCGCCGCGGCGACGGCGATCACGACCACGCTCACGCCGGCGGCGGCGACGGCCCCGAGCACCGGACTGGTGAAGACGAAGAGACCGGAGAGCGCGACGGCGACGGTCAGCCCGGAGAACGCGACGGTGCGCCCGGCGGTCGCGGCGGTGCGCTCGACGGCGGCGGCGATGCCGGCGCCGTGCCCGCGTTCCTCACGGAAACGGTTCACCATGAGCAGCGCGTAGTCGATCGACAGCCCGAGCCCGAGCACGGTGGCGATCGGCAGCACGCTGGTGTCGATGTCCATGATCCGGCTGAAGCCGAACATCGCCAGCAGTGCCCCGCCCACCGAGGCGACCGCGCCGATCACCGGCAGGCTGGCCGCGGCGAGCCCGCCGAAGACCAGCACCATGACGACCAGGGTGAGCGGCAGGGTCACGATCTCGCCGAAGCGGGTGTCCTGCTCGGTCTGCTTCTTGACCTCCTGCTGGAGCACGAGGTCACCACCCACCGTGACGTGCGCGCCGCCGGTGCCGTTCAGCGCGGCCAGCCGCTGGGTGACGGCGTCGGCCTGGGCGGCCGTGCTCGTGTCGGCCATCCGGATGGTCACCAGACTCGCGTTCCCGTCGGCGGACCGCAGCGCGGCGGCGGCCGGCCCCGGCCCGTACGCGTCGTTCGCGGACGCGACGCCGGGCAGGGCGGCGATCTCCTGGGTGGCCTTGGCGACGGCCGCCCGTACCGCCCCGTCGTCCACCGGCCTCCCGTCGACGACGGCGGTGACGACTCCCCGGGCCGGATCGGCCGCGGTGGCGACCGCACCGCCCCGGTCGGCCTCGGAGCTGGCCGAGGAGGCCCCGGCCACCGACCCCTCGAAGACCCGGCCCCCGATCACGACACCGACGACCAGGACGACGGCCCAGAAGCCGAGGACCCAGCGCCGGTGCCGGAAGCAGAACCGCCCGAGGGCGGCGAGCCGCCCGCGGACCCGGAGGTCGGCGGCAGCGGCGGAAGGCTTGTGCATGAAGGAGCCTTTCGGGCAGTTCCACTCAATGTAGGTGGAACCCGAACTCCGGCCTAGGGAAGGGCGATGAGCCTCATCTCACACTTTCCTGCACATAAACACCACATAAGTCAAATCGGAAAACGAAAGGGGGGGCGCGCCCCCCCGGGATCTGAGGGTGGGGGCCCCCCCCCAGGGGAGTGCGCCGGCGAGCGGAAGAGCCACACCTGGCGAC
>NZ_JBHWGD010000010.1:62274-104275 GCF_042733235.1 Kitasatospora sp. NPDC059722 | reverse complement strand
CACCGCCACTCTACAGCACACTCCCCCACCCCGCCCTCATCACACCCCGCCCCGCCGCCGGGCCCCCGCGCGCGGGCCGGGGGCCGGGCGCCCCCCCCCTCCCCTAGCTAGTCGCCAGCGGGAAGCGAGAGCCTCAGCTCTGGCCGCCGGCCAGCTTCTCGCGCAGGGCGGCCAGGGCCTCGTCGGAGGCCAGGGCGCCCGAGCCCTCGTCGCTGCTGGACGAGTAGGAGCCACCGGCGGCGGCGGCAACCGCGTCGCCACCCTCGGCAGCGGCCTCGGCGTCGGCCTCGCGGCTCTTGATGACCTGGGCCTGGTGCTGCTCGAAGCGGGCCTGCGCCTCGGCGTACTGGCGCTCCCACTCCTCACGCTGCTTCTCGAAGCCGGGCAGCCAGTCGTTCGCCTCGGGGTCGAAGCCCTCCGGGTAGATGTAGTTGCCCTGGTCGTCGTACGAGGCGGCCATGCCGTACAGGGTCGGGTCGAACTCGACCTCGGCCGGGTTGGCACCCAGGGCCTCGTTGGCCTGCTTGAGCGACAGGCTGATGCGACGACGCTCGAGGTCGATGTCGATGACCTTGACGAAGATCTCGTCGCCGACCTGGACGACCTGCTCCGGGATCTCGACGTGGCGCTCGGCCAGCTCGGAGATGTGGACCAGACCCTCGATGCCCTCGTCCACGCGGACGAACGCACCGAACGGAACCAGCTTGGTGACCTTGCCGGGGACGACCTGGCCGATCTGGTGCGTGCGGGCGAACTGCTGCCACGGGTCCTCCTGGGTCGCCTTCAGCGACAGGGAGACGCGCTCGCGGTCCATGTCAACGTCGAGAACCTCGACGGTGACCTCCTGGCCGACCTCGACGACCTCGGACGGGTGGTCGATGTGCTTCCAGGACAGCTCGGAGACGTGCACCAGGCCGTCGACGCCACCCAGGTCCACGAAGGCACCGAAGTTGACGATCGAGGAGACGACGCCGGAGCGCACCTGACCCTTCTGGAGGGTGGTGAGGAAGGTCTGGCGGACCTCGCTCTGGGTCTGCTCCAGCCAGGCACGGCGGGACAGGACCACGTTGTTGCGGTTCTTGTCCAGCTCGATGATCTTGGCCTCGAGCTCCTTGCCCACGTAGGGCTGGAGGTCGCGGACGCGGCGCATCTCGACGAGCGAGGCCGGGAGGAAGCCGCGGAGGCCGATGTCGAGGATGAGACCACCCTTGACGACCTCGATGACGGTACCGGTGACGATGCCGTCCTCTTCCTTGATCTTCTCGATCGTGCCCCAGGCACGCTCGTACTGAGCGCGCTTCTTGGACAGGATGAGACGACCCTCCTTGTCCTCCTTCTGGAGAACCAGGGCCTCGATGTTGTCACCGACGGCGACGACCTCGTGCGGGTCAACGTCGTGCTTGATCGAGAGCTCGCGGGACGGGATGACGCCCTCGGTCTTGTAACCGATGTCGAGGAGGACCTCGTCACGGTCGACCTTCACGATGACGCCCTCGACGATGTCGCCATCGTTGAAGTACTTGATGGTCTCGTCGATGGCGGCGAGGAAGGCCTCCGCGTCGCCGATGTCGTTGACCGCGACCTGCGGGGTGGTGCTGAGGGAGGAGTCGGTGGGGCTCGTCATTAGGAAAAGGGCTCCGGTACGGACATGAAAGTCGTAGGTAATGCCACGCGGAGGGCCCGTATCGCTCCCACCGAAAGCCGGACAGCCAAGAACACGGCGCACCGGCCTTCCCGTAGACAACGAGAACCGGCGTCCGTCTTGCGACCGTGGGGTCTTCGACAGATGCGAGCGCGACCTGCTCCGTCCGAGGCGCGCAGGCCCGCAGCGCAACTTGTAGCATACGGGGACGGCCAGGCACGGTCAACGCCAAGAGCGGCAAGACGGTGGAGCCTGGTACGGATCAGGCCATATCCTCCGATTGCGCGCCTGACGGCGGCGCCCGCAGGGGCCCTACTCCCCGGATGCCACCGCCTGGATCCGAGCCCTCTCGGGCCGGCTCGCGGCAGCGGCGCTTCCGCACACCACACCCTACGCGATGGGCATTATCACCGTGGCCACCACCCCCCAGTCCGAGCTCAACGATCTTGACGACGACGGCGACGACGCGGTAAGGCGCCAGGCCGGAGCCGGTGAGAGCAGCCGCGCCAGCCGGCACTGGTGGGACCGCAACGCGGACGAGTACCAGGACGAGCACGGCGAGTTCCTCGGCGACGACCGCTTCACCTGGTGCCCGGAAGGCCTGGACGAGGCCGACGCCCGGCTGCTCGGCGAGGTGGCCGGAAAGGACGTCCTGGAGCTCGGCGCCGGCGCCGCCCAGTGCTCGCGCTGGCTCGCCGGCCGGGGCGCGCGGCCGGTCGCCCTGGACATCTCCTTCCGCCAGCTCCAGCACTCCCGCCGGATCGACCTCGGCCGCGGCGACGCGCCCGTCCCGGTCGTCCAGGCCGACGCCGCCGTGCTGCCCTTCGCCGACGGCTCCTTCGACATCGTCTGCTCCGCCTACGGCGCCGTGCCGTTCAGCGCCGACACCGCGCGCCTGATGCGCGAGGTGCACCGGGTGCTGCGGCCCGGCGGGCGCTGGGTGTTCTCGGTGACCCACCCGATCCGCTGGGCCTTCCCCGACGAGCCGGGCGTCGAGGGCCTCACCGCGACCGCCTCCTACTTCGACCGCACCCCGTACGTCGAGGAGGACGAGCAGGGGCGCGCCAGCTACGTCGAGCACCACCGCACGACCGGCGACCGGGTCCGCGAACTCGTGGGCGCCGGCTTCCGGTTGCTGGACCTGGTCGAGCCGGAGTGGCCGGCCGGCCTGGAGCAGGAGTGGGGCGGCTGGTCCCCGCTGCGCGGGCGGCTGATCCCCGGCACCGCGATCTTCGTGGCCGAGCGGGGCTGACTTTGCATCCTTCGTGGCGGGAACTCCCGGTCCGCACCGCCCTGCCCGCCCTCCACCGCGCGCTGGACGGGCACGGCACCGCCGTCCTCGCGGCGCCGCCCGGCACCGGCAAGACGACGCTGGTGCCGCTGGCGCTGGCGGGGCTGCTCGGTTCCGGTCCTTCTCGACGCGTGCTCGTCGCCGAGCCGCGGCGGCTCGCGGTGCGGGCCGCGGCCCGGCGGATGGCCTGGCTGCTCGGCTCGTCCGTGGGCCGCGAAGTCGGCTACACCGTACGCGGGGAGCGTCGCGTCGGGCCCTCGACGGTCGTGGAGGTCGTCACCACCGGCGTGCTGCTGCAACGGCTTCAGCGCGACCAGGAGCTGCCGGGCGTGGACGTGGTCGTCCTGGACGAGTGCCACGAGCGGCACCTCGACGCCGACACCGCGCTCGCGTTCCTGCTCGACGTCCGGGCGGCGCTGCGGCCGGAGTTGCGGCTGGTCTGCGCCTCGGCCACCTCGGACACCGAAGCCTGGGCCGAACTCCTCGGCGGCGCACCGGTGGTGGAGGCGCACGGCGTCTCACACCCGGTCGACGTCGTGTGGGCACCGCCGCCGCGCGCCGTCCGGCCGGCGCACGGCACGCGGGTCGACCCGGCGCTGCTCGACCACGTCGCGGCGGTGGTGCGGCGGGCGCTAAGCGAGCAGGAGGGGGACGTGCTCTGCTTCCTGCCCGGCGTCGGCGAGATCGCGCGCGTGGCAGGGCAGTTGGGCGGCCTGTCCGTGGACGTCCTGCAACTGCATGGCCGGGCCCCGCAGGCCGTCCAGGATGCCGCGCTCTCCGTCGGGGAACGCCGCCGGGTCGTCCTGGCCACCGCCGTCGCCGAGTCCTCGCTCACCGTGCCCGGCGTCCGCGTTGTCGTTGACGCCGGACTCGCCCGCGAACCGCGCACCGACCACGCCCGCGGCCTGGCCGCCCTCGTCACCGTCCGCGCCTCGCTCGCCGCCGCCCGCCAGCGCGCGGGCCGCGCGGGGCGCGAGGCTCCGGGCACCGTCTACCGGTGTTGGGCGGAGGCCGAGGACGCGCTGGCCGCGCGCTTCCCGACACCCGAGATCGCGCTCGCCGACCTCACCCCGTTCGCTCTGCAGGCCGCCTGCTGGGGCGACCCGGACGCCACGGGCCTCGCCCTGCCCGACCGGCCCCCGGCGGGCGCGATGGCCGCCGCCCGGCAGACGCTCCAGGCGTTGGGCGCCGTGGACGTGGACGGCCGGGCGACGGCGCGCGGCGTCCGGCTGGCCCGGACGGGGCTGCACCCCCGGTTGGGGCGCGCGCTGGTCGACGGTGCCCCCGCAGTCGGTGCGAAGCGTGCGGCCGAGGTGGTCGCGCTGCTGTCCGAGGAGCCGCCGCGGGCACTGGGCGACGACCTGGGCGCGGTGTGGCGGACGGTCCGCTCGTCCAAGGACCCCTACGCCGGCCGCTGGCGCGACGAAGTCCGCCGCTTGGAGCGCGCTGCGGGCGACGAACCCGTCACTCGGCTTCCCGACACGACCGCCGTGGGCCTGGTCGTGGCTCTCGCCTTCCCCGAGCGGATCGCCCGCGCGCGGGTCGAGAAGCCGGCACCCGGCGAGCGCAGCCCCTACCTGATGGCCTCCGGAACGGCCGCCGAGCTGGCCCCCGGCACGACGCTGGGCGCGCTGCCCTGGCTGGCCGTGGCCGTCGCCGACCGCCCGGCAGGCTCACACTCGGCGCGCATCCTGCACGCCGCAGCACTCGACGAGGACACCGCCCGCCTCGCGGGAGCGCCACTGCTCACGACCGCTGAGGAAGTCCACTGGGACACCCGACGAAGCGAGGTAGTCTCCCGCCGGCTCGATTCCCTGGGCGCGATCGAGCTTTCCTCGTCCCCCTTGGACCGCCCCGACCCGCTGCTGGTCCGCACCGCCGTCCTGGAAGGCCTGACCCGAGAGGGCGTCAGCGCGCTCCTGACCTTTCCGTCCCCCGGCCTACGCGAACGCCTGGCCTTCCTGCACACGGCAATCGGCGCGCCCTGGCCCGACGTCTCCGATGCCTCGCTCCTGGAACGCGCCGAGGAGTGGCTGGAACCCGAACTCTCCCGCGCCCGCCGCCGATCCGACCTCGCGAGGATCGATACGACGTCTGCCCTCCAGCGCCTACTCCCCTGGGCCACCGGGGAGGCAGGCCGCCTGGACGAGCTCGCCCCCGAGCGCATCACGGTCCCGTCCGGCTCCAAGATCCGAGTCGACTACAGCGACGAACGCCCAGTACTGGCCGTCAAGTTGCAAGAACTCTTCGGCTGGACGGCCACGCCCGCCCTGGCCGGAGGCCGCGTCCCACTGACCATCCACCTGCTCTCCCCAGCGGGCCGCCCCGCAGCAGTCACAGGAGACCTGGCGTCCTTCTGGCAAACCGGCTACCACGCCGTCCGCTCAGACCTAAGGGGCCGCTACCCCCGCCACCCCTGGCCGGAGGACCCGACGACGGCAGAGCCCACCCGCCGCGCCAACACAAGGAAGTGACGGAGCTACAACTCCGAGAAGTCACCAGCCTGAAGCCCGGAGAGGAAGGAAGCCCAAGCGAGGGCCGGGAAGACGAGCACCGGCCCCTGCGGGTCCTTGGAGTCACGGACCGGCACACCACCGGGGCCCTCGGTTGCCACCTCGATGCAGTCGCCGCCGTTGGTTCCGCTGTAGCTGCTCTTCCGCCACGTCAACACGGCCTGCCCCCAAAGTCCTACATGGGAAAGTCGCCCTCACGGACGGCCGTCACGAAGGCTTCCCACGCAGCGGCCGGGAAAACGAGGGCAGGGCCCTGGGGGTCCTTGGAGTCACGCACGGGGACGAGGCCGGGGAACCCGGGGGCCACCTCGATGCAGTCGCCCCCGTTGCCTCCGCTGTAGCTGCTCTTGCGCCAGACAGTCGTATCGAGCTCGGTCCTCGTCATCCTTGAACCCTTTCAGCGCATCCGCGATCAGCGCGAGCGAGTCGGCCACCGGCAATGCCGCCCCGTGAGCCAGATCATAGCTACGACGATGCGCCGCCACGATCGCCGGATCATCACTGCTATGCCCGCGATCTAGGCTCTCGGAGTACACGCAGGTCCGACCGTCAGGCATCTCCAACATCACCATGGACTTGTCGATGATGGCCTGTCGACACTCGAATGGCGCGACTTGGATGACCACGTTGGGGAGTCGCGCAACAGCCAGCAAATGTTGCATCTGGCGTCGCATGACCCCTGGTCCACCAAAAACAGTTCGAATCGCACTCTCATCCAGGATCACCTGAAGAAGTGGCCCATCCGGGCCAAGGAACCGCTTCTGCCTCGCCAATCGAGCCGCTGTCCGCTCCTCGATCACCTTGGGCTTTCCGGCTGCGTCGCTAATGGCAAACACAGCCTCCGCATACACGCGGCACTGCAACAGCCCGTGGATCACCGCCAGCTGGAAGATCCTCGCGGCCACAGCTTCGGCTTCCATGTCGACGTGACCTTGGAACCAATCCGGATGCTCGACCTGAGCCGTCCAGTCGACCCGCCCGTACAGCCGCTTCAGCAAGTCGCCCGTGCCGTACAGCCGATCGAGCTCCTCGACCTCCTCAGGCGAAGGTTTGCGCTTCCCACCCTCGGTCCGCGAGATCACCGTCCGGTCGCAGTGCAGGAGCTTGCCCACGTCCTCCTGCCGGTAGCCCGCCGCATCGCGGGCGAAGCGGACCTCCTCGCCGAACATGACCGCGGAGCTCGCCGTCGCCGCCCTGGCCTTCCGCTGCGTCATCACTGCCCCCAGTTGTGCACCGCACACCCACACGCCGATCTGGCGTCACCGTACCTCTGCGGCCCCACCGACTAACACCAGAAAGCAATCATTCGCACGCACAGCGTGAGCGCGCACTACCCTCGCGCTCCCTCATCCGCCCCCTGAGGAACTTCGCCATACTCGTCTCCCGCGCCGGTTCCACGCCCCTGGCCCGCCAAGGCCGACACCGGCGAACTCCTCACCACCACCCACACCCCCGACTCCCGCATCAAACCCGTCCTCACCCACTGCCGCACCCAAGCCGCCACCCACAAGAAGTCGACCCCACCGACTTCCTGTGCTCCCCCGCCGCCACCGTCCCGGCCGAAGCCGATCACGGCATGACCGGGCGGAGCACATAATTCGTGGTCGAATCGGGCGAACGTTGGCAGGGTGTGGTGCACGGACTCCCAGTTCAACGATGTCCGAGCCCGCCCACTGACCACGCCCCCGAACGGGCCCGCACCGCTTGGAAACCGCATGACCCACGACCACAACCTCCCCACCCGCTCCGCCCGACAGGAAGCCCTGCTCCTGACGGGCACGGTCGGTGTGGGCAAGACCGCCACCGCCGATCTGCTGGGTGACCTGCTGGCCGACAGGGGCGTGCCGCACGCGGTCATCGACCTCGACCGGCTCTGCCAGGCGTGGCCCGCCCCCGACGGAGACCCGTTCCAGCACCGTCTCCTGCTCGCCAACCTGCGGGCGGTCGCCGGCAACTACCGCGCGGCGGGCGCCCAGCGCCTCGTGCTGGCCGGCGTCGCCGAGAACACCGCCGAACGGAACGCCTATCAGGAGGCCCTGGGCATGCCGCTGAGGGTGTGCCGCCTGACCGCAGACCTCGCCACCGTCCACACCCGACTGCGGACACGGCACGAAACCGATCACGACACGGCCTCCCTGCCCTGGCACCTGCGGCGGGCCGAGGAACTCCACCTCGTCCTGGAAGCGGCCGGGATCTCCGACATCACCGTCGACACCACCGACCTGACACCAGCCCAGGCCGCCTCCGCCGTCCTCGAAGCCACCCACTGGACCGACGCCACCACCACCGACGGACACATCTGACCGTCCGCCCCCGAGCCAGCCAGCCGGGCCGCCCTTCGTCCACGGAGGTGCGATCCCACAGGAAGGCACGACCACGAGCGCCGACACCGCCCTCCGAGCCGACGGTCGGCGCACTCCACAATCAAGCGACACCACACCGACTGCACAGCACGCGCCGAGAGTCGCCCCCACCGACTTCCTGCGCGAGCCCATAGCCGCACCCCCTGCCGAGGTCAACGCAAGGTTGCCGGGTCTGGCAGTCGTGCCGACCGGGCCGATCTGTCCGCTGGAAAAGCAGCGGCGGCTCCATCGGACTCGATCCGGTGGAGCCGCCGCATTCAATCGACTCATTTCCTCAGGGGACCACGGCTCTCGGGATCCCCTGCCTGAACGACCTCAGCTGTTCCGTGCGGGCAGTACCCACTTCTGGGCACCACTGGGAGGGGTGCCGATGGGGTTGCAGTCCCATAGTTCGAGCCGAGCGCCGTTGGTCGTCGTGCCACCGGGGACGTCGACGCAGCGGCCGGAGACGGGGTTGAACAGGGTGCCGTCGGCCCGGGGCTGGAAGATCTGGTTCGGGGATCCGTTGCCACAGGTCCAGATTTCGAGCGGGGTTCCGTTGGCGGTTCCGTTCTGGGTGGCGTCCAGGCAGCCGCCGAGGATGCGCAGGGTGCCGTCAGGCTTGAACGTCCACTGCGCGTTGCTGGCGTTGCAGTCCCAGAGTTGGACGGCCGTGCCCGGGGCGGAGCGCGCGCCGCTGACATCCATGCACTTGCCGGTCTGGGCGGCGAAGGCGATCGGGCCATTGTCGGAGTAGATGCTCAGGACGCTGGCGGGGCCGGGGTTCCAGGTGTAGGAGGGGGTCCCTGCGACGGACGTCAACTGGCCGGTCCAGATCTGGATGACGCCGTTCGGGGTGATACCCCAGAGGGTGGGAGAACCGCTTCCGGTGAGGTCACCGTCCGAGCCGATGACGGGCCAGTTCTTGCTGGTGACATCCCTGCCGATCGTAGTTGGCGGGTTGATCCCGGTGATGGTGGCGTAGGAGGAGGGCGAACTTCCGAATTCGTCGGCGACGGTGACTGTCTTGGCGGTGAACGTGTAGGCGCGCAGTTCGCCTGTGCTCTGGTTGCGTGCCCACAGTCCAGGGTGGCCCAGGCCGGCCCAGTCACCAGGTGAGATCAGGTCCCAGCCCTGCCAGCCGGTGCTGGCGAGCTCGACCGGGGAGCCGAAGATGCCGTTGCTGATGGTGGGGTAGAACCAGAGCGCGGCGTCAGTGCCGTTGGTCTCGGTGGTAAACAGACCGGTGCGGTTCTGGAAGTTCTTGCTCGTGTCCAGGTTGGTGCTGTTGGGGTCGCCGCTGGCGGCGATCCGGAGCACGCCGGACCAGTCGGTGGCGTTGTACTCCTTGCAGGTGGCGATTGTCGGATCGCAGGCGGGCTTGGTCAGCTGGATGGGGGTGTTGATAGTGCCGACCGAGGTGTTATTGCCGGGGTTCTGGTAGTAGTTGAGGACCGTGTCCGTGTCCTTGTGGACGATGAGGTCGTCGACGTTCTTACCGCCACTCAGGCTGCCGCGGTGGGTGATCCGGTAGTTCACTCCCCAGGAGTCGTGGCCAGGGGAGTTCGCCTTCGCCGCGAAGAGCGAGGCCTTGGGCGAAGTAGCGTTTGTGCCGTAGCCGATGTCGTAGGCGCGCAGGTCGCCATTGGGGTCGGCGGCGACGATGTCGGGCAGGGCGTCACCGGTGACGTCGCCGAAGGTCGGGTTCGGGCTGTTCGGGTTCCACGCGGCGTAGAAGGCGTACTGCGCAACCGGGGACAGGTTTCCGGCGTTGTCCTCGGCCTGGACATAGAGGATGTTGGTGCCCCAACGGCCCGCCGTCACCGGAATCTGGCCGCTCGGCATGGAGCTGCCGCACTTCCAGGTGGCGTCGACGAGTTGGGGGTCGAAACTCCAGCGCAGGCAGACCACTCCGGAGGAGTAGCCGCCACTGGGGGCAGGGTCGGTCGCGGTGAAGGGGACGCCGCCGCTCTGGCCGGCGTAGATCTGGGGGGTCTGGCCGTTGCCGCTAGGCGGGAACTGCTTGCTGGTGTCGGCGACGGTGGTAGGGAAGGTGATGGTCGGCGGAGTGAGGTCGACCTTGAAGTAGCAGGTCGTGGTGGCAGCGGACCAGGGGACGCCGTCCAAGCCGTCGGTGGCCATGATGCTGTAGCCGTAGGCGTGGCCGTTCTGGATGACATTGGCGGGGACCTGGTAGCTGGTGGTGCCGCCGCTGTTCACGAATGCGGTATCGCCTTGCGAGACGTCCGCGACGCCGCCAGGGAGGTTGTAGTCCCAGATGTGGTCCCAGCTCTTGACCTGGGCCTGGGCGTTGCTGGTGACGGTGGCGTTGAGCCAGACGGCGTTGTTCTGGGCGGAGCCGGCGCCGAGCCAGGCCCAGTTGTTGGCGTTGCCGTCACCACAGGACTGGTTGGCCCCGCCGGGCACCACGGTCGTCGGGGCGGGCCACACCGCCGGGTTGGTCGGGGTGTTGGGGATGCGGTCGTACTCGACGTACAGCGACGGCTGGTAGGTGAACCGCTTGAAGGCGTACTGGTTGCTCTCGTCGCCGTAGAGGCCGAAGGTCAGCTGTCCGCTGTTGGTGTTCTGCTGGAGCGCAGCGGTGACGGTGAATGCGAACGGCACGTTGTCGTAGCAGCCGGTGTGGCCGGAGCCGCCAACTGGCACCGGGCCGAACGAGCCGCTTGTCGCCGAGGGCTGGTTGGACCAGGTCGTGCCGTTGGCGATCGCACCGGTGACGTACAGGTTGAGGTTGTACGTCGTGCCGCAGTCGAAGTTGGCGGAGACGTACTCCTGAAGGTTCATCGTCGCGTAGTGGACGACCGTCCCGCCGAGCGCGCTGATGTCGAACTGGTAGAAGCTGCGCTCGATGTCGGAGGGGATGCAGCTGCCGCCGTTGGGGTAGGTGCCGCAGACGCCGACGCCCGGGTGGTCGCTGTCCTTGCTGCCCTGGGCTAGCCAGTTGTTGGAGCCGTCGTGCTGCGACTGGACCCAGGTCCAGGCGTTGGCCGACGTGCTCCAGGGCAGGAAGGCGGGGTCGATGTAGTAGGGCGCGGTGCCGTGGGCCAGGAGGTCCTGGTCGGGCGTGAGGTCGATCCCGGTGGCGCCGGCCTTGACCGGCATCTCGGAGACCTTGGAGCCCGCGCCGGGCCCGGCGTCGGTGCCGTTCGGACCGGCCTTGCTCGGATCTGCCGGAGTATCGGCGGGCGCCGGGCCATCGGCAGCGGGCGCCGCCATGAACATCATGGCGGCCTTCACCGCAGGGGCCGCGGAAGGGGCAGGCGCCGCGGGTGTGGTCGTGCTGTCCCACATCTGCGGGGTGCGCGCGGTCCAGCGGGGCTTGCCGTCGGCGGCGGTGGCGGTGATGTTGCCCTTGGCGTCACTGCTGACGGTGACGCCGTCGGCCGTGGTGTCGAAGTGCAGGTTCTTGAGAACCGGGTTGGCGGCGGCGGTCTGGGTCTTGACGACCAGAACGGTCGAGAGGCCGCCGAGCTTGGTGGCAGTGACCTTGAGGTCGATGTCGGGGGCGACGGACGGGTAGACCACGCTGTCGCCGCTGACGGTGGGTGCGGTGAGGGCGAACGGCGCGGTGAGGGCGAGCTTCTTGCCGTCCGCGCTGGTCATGGTGGCCAGCGGCCCGTTTCCGCCCTTGGACAGCGTCAGCTGGCCTGCTGCGGACTTGGGGGAGAACGTGCCGTCCTGGTTGGCCGCGAGGGTGGCGTCCAGCCCCTGCCAGGCACCGTTGCGCTTGACGCGCTGCTGGTCCGGGTGGCTGGTGAGCGCCAGATGACCCTGGGGGGTGGCGACGGTCTCGCTGAACTCGGTGGTGAGCGAGTCGATCGGGACGTTCTTGCCGGTGGCCTTGGCCTGGGCGATCGCCGTCTCGGTGGCGTTCGCGGGCGGGCGCTCCTGCGTCATCTTCGCGGTCGCGGCATCGATCGCGGCCTGGGGCGGCACCTGCGGAGTGTCCGCCAAGGCTGGGCCTACCGGGCCCGCTAGCGCGGCAGTGAGAACCAGGACCGCGGTTGCGGCCAACATGCTGGACTTCGCACCGTTTGGGCGGCGCTTTCTGGTCAAGACGGGAATCTCCCCCCAACGAGTTCGGAACGACCTGTGTCACCGCAGGTCAGCAGCACACCGTGGACGGCAGTCGGGCGAGTCAGCAAATTGTTTCCAGGAATGAATGTCTGGATTTACCACACAATAGTCACCTTCAACCCTCCTGTGATTGTCCTCACTTCGCGATGCAACTTGACCGGATGTCAGTGCAGCTCGCTAGCATCCGGCGGTTCGGATACAGGACATGACCCTCCGAATGCGGGGGCCGAAATGTGGGGGTAAATAGGTGCTATTCAGACGACCATCAAGTTTTGAGAGGGAAAGGGGCGGAACGGGCAGGCTGAGGAGCCGGCTCGCGGCCGTCACGACGGCCGCGGTCCTCGGTTCGCTCCTGGCCCCCGTGCCGTTCGCGGTAGCGGCGGACGGGCCGGACTACTCGCGCAAGTGGTCCCCGCCGAACACGGCCCTGCCGAAGACGGCCTCCGTCTCCGGTCAGAACGTCACACCGGTCCCGGCCCGGAAGCCGGAGCACCCGGTACCGCCGACGTGGACTCCGCCGAAGGGGCTGCAGGCGCTTCCGAGTGGCCACGCCTCGGTGACGCTCGGAACCGCGCCTGAGGCGAAGGCACTCGGAGCGGGTGAGAGTCCGCAGGCCGGTGCCGAGGCGAAGGCCTCGGGACTTCCGGTCACGGTCGCGCCGCTGGCGGGCTCGTCGGCTGCGGGCCAGACGATCCAGGTCGACGTCGCGGACGCCAAGTCCACCGCGGCCGCCGGCATTCCGGGTGTGGCGCTGACCCTCACGCGTCCTGGTGCGGGCGATGACGCGCCAGTACGCCTGGGTGTCGATGCCTCGAGCCTGGACACGGCGTTCGGCGCGGACTGGGCCGCTCGGGCCCACCTGGTGGTCCTGCCGGCCTGCGCGACGACGACGCCGAAGTCCCCGGACTGCCAGAAGCAGACACCCCTCGACTCGCACTACGACCCGGCGACGAAGAAGCTCGTCGCCGACGTCCCGCTGACCGGGACGGGAATCGCCAAGTCCGCAACCATCAAGGCCTCGGCCCCCGTGGCCGACGGCGCGGTCCGGGCCGTGTACGCCGGCGACACCACGACGTCGACCACGGTCGCCGTGGTGTCGGGCTCCTCCAGCGGCGCGGGCACCTACGCGGCGACCCCGCTCGCGCCCTCGCAGGCCTGGACCGGCGGCGCGGCGTCGGGCGCGTTCACGTACGGCTATCCGATCCAGGCGCCGCCGGCGCTGGCGGGCTCGGGTCCGAAGGTGGCGCTGTCGTACGACTCGTCGTCGGTGGACGGCAAGACCTCGTCGACGAACTCGCAGGCTTCCTGGATCGGTGACGGCTGGGACTACAGCCCGGGCTTCGTCGAGCGGTCCTTCAAGCCCTGTTCGCTGGACGGGATCGCAGGCTCCGGCGACCAGTGCTGGGGCGGCGCCAACATGGCCCTGTCGCTGGGCGGCCACTCCGGCCAGCTGGTGCCGGACGACGCGTCCTGCCAGTCCGGCGCGCCCGCCGCGATGGAGCAGGCCGCCTGCACCTGGCGGCTCAAGAACGACGACGGCACGAAGATCCAGTTCCTGACCGGCGCGACCAACGGCACCTGGAACGGTTCCTACATCAAGGTCACCGACACCGGTGGCACGGTGTACTACTTCGGCCTGAACCACGTCCCGGACGCGAACGGCAACCCGACCACGCTCGGCGCGGACAGCGGCTCGGCGTGGACCGTCCCGGTCTTCTCCCCCAACAGCGGGGACCCGTGCTACGACCCGGCCAAGGGCCAGGGCTCGTGGTGCCAGACCGCGTGGCGCTGGAACCTCGATTTCACGGTCGACCCGCACGGCAACCTGGTCACCAACACCTACACCCCCGAGACGAACTACTACTCACTCGGCGGCGGTCAGGGGAACGGGACCAGCACCGTCTACACCCGTAGTGGCGTGCCCTCTTCGATCGGCTACGGCCAGCTGCTGTCGGACCAGCTGAACAACGGCGGCACGTACAACCCCGCCGCGAAGATCGTCTTCAATACCGCCGAGCGGTGCGATCCCTCCAGCGGGGTCTGCGACCCGTCACAACGCACCGCGGCCAACGCGCCGAACTGGCCGGACGTCCCGCTCGACCAGCAGTGCGACGCCACCAGCGGGTGCACCAACTACGGGCCGACGTTCTGGACCACCAAGTGGCTGTCGTCGATCGTCACCCAGGTCCGGGTCAACGGCACCTACCAGACGGTCGACTCGTACGCGCTGAACCACACGTTCGTCAACGCGCAGAACCCGACCGAGAATACGAAGGTTCCGTGGCTGGCCTCGGTCCAGCGCACCGGTCAGGACACCCAGGCCTCCGGGACGCCGGTCCCGCTGCAGCCGGTGTCCTTCACTCCGATGTTGCTGCCCAACCGGGTGGACGGCACGAACCTGGTGCCCGCACCGCCAGCCTACAACCGGCCGCGCATCCAGATGATCACCACGGAGACCGGCGGGACCATCGGCGTCAACTACGCTCCCGCCGACTGCTCTCGGGTGAACAACGTCATGCCGGCCTCCGCCGACAGTGACACGCTTTCCTGCTACAACGTGAAGTGGAACCCGCCGGGTTCGGCTGCCGGGGCGACCCCCGTGGACGACTGGTTCCAGAAGTACCCGGTCGCCACCGTCACTACGAACCCTGGCACCCCGGGCTCGACGCCGATGGTGACCAGCTACAGCTACGGCAAGGCGGCCTGGCACCGCAACGACTCGGCCACGACCCGCGACAACGCTCGCACCTGGGACCAGTTCCGCGGCTACGCGAGCGTCACCGCCATCACCGGGAGCGGCAACGACGGCCCCAAGTCCCAGAGTTCCACCACCTACTACCAGGGCATGGACGGTGACGTCCTCGCAAGCGGAACCACACGCAGTGTCTCGGTCGCGGGCCCGATGAGCGGTCAGGTCACCGACTCCGACTGGCTCTCCGGCGAGACCCTGGAGTCCGACACCTACGCGCAGGCCGGCGGCAGCGTCGTCGGCTACTCGGTCAGCACCTCCAGTGGTCCTGTGCCCACGGCGACGCACAGCCAGGGCAGCAGCATGCCTGCGCTCACGGCCCGCTACAACTTCACCGGCGCGGTCACCACCTCCCGGTCGTTGAAGTCCGACGGCACGTGGGGGACGGTCGCCAAGACCGTCACGAGCGATCCGGCGCACGGGAACCGGCTCCTGACCTCGCTGGAGACCGCCGACGGCCTGCCGGACATCTGCGCCCGCACCAACTACGCGGCCGGCTCCGACCCGCAGGTCCAGGTGCTCCCGTCCGAGGTGATCGCGGTCTCGGGCAGCAACGCCTGCACCGCTACACCGACGGCTGCCAACACCGTCTCCTGGGCCAGGACGGCCTACGACGGTCAGGGCGTCGGCCAGCTGGGCACGGCGCACGACGCGACGACGACGTTCGCGCTCGACCACTACGACGCCTCGGGCAACGCCCAGTTCACTTCGGTGAACCAGGCCTATGACGGCTACGGCCGACTGGTCAGCGTGACCGACCCCGACGCCACCGACAGCGCGCACCCGGGTGGCGCCACCACGACAACCGCGTACACCGCGTCGACCGCCGGTGAGCTGCCGGGCACCGTCAGCGTCACCACCCCGGCCCCGGCCGGCGCCAGTGACACCGCCACCGGTCGCACCACCACGACCACGCTGGATACGGCCCGCGCCCTCACCATAAAGACCACCGACCCGAACGGCCGCGCGGCTACCAAGGCCTACGACGCCCTCGGACGGGTCACCAGCGTCTGGGCCCCCGGGCGCGCGACCACGGCCAGCGCCAGCGCCACAGTCGCGTATTCGACGCCGGGCATGGTCAACGGCAACGCCGTACCGCCGACCGTGACCAGCTCCACGCTGCTGGCGAACGGGAAGTCGTACGCCGTCGGCATCCAGATCATGGACGGCATGGGCAGGGTGGTTCAGACCCAGTCGACCCCGGCTCATTCGGCCTACACCGGCCGGTTGATCACCGACACCGTGTACGACTCGCAGGGCCGTGTCACCAGGTCCAACAGCCCCTGGTACAACAACGACTCGGCGCCTTCCACCACGCTGTTCCAGACCACGACGCAGAAGGTCCCGGCCCAGACGTACAACGTCTACGACGGGCTCGGCCGCCCGGTGACGCAACAGTTCGTCGCCTACGGCGTGACCCAGAACACCACCACTACGGCGTACCCCGGTGCGGACCGGACCGATACCACTCCGCCGGCAGGCACGACGCCCACGTCCGTCGTCACCGACGTACACGGACACACCGCCCAGCTGTGGCAGTACAAGACGGCGACCGCCACCGGAAACCCGGCCGACGCGGACGTCACCTCGTACTCCTACACGGCGGCCGGCCAGCTCGCCTCGCACAAGGACGCGGCCGGAAACACCTGGACCCGCGGGTACGACCTGCGCGGCCGTGAGGTCACCGCCACCGACCCGGACACCGGGACCAGCACCAAGACCTACGACACCGATGGCCGGCTCGCCTCCACCGCGGACGCACGCGGCCAGACCGTCGCCTACACGTACGACCTGCTCGGCCGCCCGACCGGCTCCTACGCCGGTTCGGTCGCACCGGCCAACCAGCTGACCGGCTCCACCTACGACACGGTCCTCCCGGGCCTGCCCGCCACGTCGACCCGCTACGTGGGTGGCGCCTCCGGCAGCGCCTACACCAGTTCGGTCCTGTCCTACGACACCGCCTACCACCCGACCAAGACCACCATCACGATCCCCGGCACCGAGATCGGCCAGGGCACCACCCCGTTCACCTACACCTACCAGGCGAGATTCGACCCGATCACCGGCGCCGTCGCCGCCGACAACCGCTCGGCTGTCGGCGACATCGCCCAGGAGACGATCAACTACACCTACGAGACCAACGGTCTGCTGAGCAGCTTCGGTGCCTTCGGCGGCGCGACCTATGACGTGTCCTCGGACTGGGACGCCTACGGGCGCAGCACCCGCGCCACGGTGAATCCGTGGGGCACCCAGATCGTCGTGACCAACACCTACGACGAGTCCACCGGCCGCCCGCTGTCGCAGTTCGTCGACAAGCAGACCGCCGCCACCGGCGCTGTCCAGCAGGTCACGTACGCCTACAACGCCGCCGGGCGGATGACGGCGGTCCGCAACATCCCGAACAACATCCCGTCGTCCACCGACCTCCAGTGCTTCAACTACGACTACCTCGGCCGGCTCACCAACTCCTGGACCGACACCGGCACGCTCACCCAGGCTCCGCAGCCGACGGTGGGAGGCATCGGCTCCTGCGCCAACTCAACGCCGACCAGCGGCGTCCAGGCCCCGCTGAAGACCACCGTCGGGGGGCCTGCCGCGTACTGGCAGAGCTACGGCTACGACCTCACGGGCAACCGCACCCAGCTCGTCCAGCACGACCCGTCCGGTGACACCACCAAGGACACCACCACCAACCAGACCTTCCCGGCCACCGGCACCGTCAACACCCCCACCACCGCGCCCAACACCGGTGGCGGAACCGGCGGTCCGCACGCCCTGACCACCACCAACACCACCTCGCCGAACGGCACCAGCGCCTCCAGCGCCCAGTACGACGCGGCGGGCAACACCACCGCCGTCACCGACACCTCCGGCACCGCCGCCCTGACGTGGAACGGCGAAGACAAACTCGCCTCCTACGCCAAGACCGGCACCGCCGGACCGACCACCTACCTGTACGACGCGTCCGGCAACCAGCTCATCCGCCGCGACCCCGGCAAGACCACCATCAACCTGGGCGGCGACGAACTCGTCTACAACGGCAGCACCGTCACCGGCGTCCGCTACTACCAGATCCCCGGAGGCGTGACCCTGGTCCGCCAGGGAGGCACCAGCACCTACCAGATCGCCGACCCGCACGGCACCGGCAACCTGGCCCTGGACGGCACCACCCTCGCCGAATCCCGCCGCCCGTCCGACCCGTTCGGCAACCCCCGCGGAACCCAGCCCACCACCTGGGCCGGCGACCACGGCTTCGTCGGCGGCACCAAGGACGACGCGACGGGTCTGACCAACCTCGGCGCTCGCGAATACCAGCCAACCACCGGCCGCTTCCTCAACCCGGACCCTCTGCTCGACACGGGCGACCCGCAACAGTGGAACGCCTACGCCTACAGCAACAACGACCCGCAGAACCTCAGCGACCCCAGCGGCCTCAAGGCCGAGGAATGCGGCCAGCTGTACGACTGCCACGGCGGCACCATCACCCTCAACAATACCGCCGAAACCAGCAGCTACGTCCAGAGCGACGTCCAGCGCCGGTACTACGAAACCTTCAAGGACGACACCCAGAACGTCACCAACCAGTGGGTCAAGGCCCAGATCACCAAGCACCCCGGTGTATCGAAGCCCATGGCGGTCATCCACGACGAGAGCGAGTTCTACAAGGGCTTCAAACACGCCGTCAAGGGTGCCGTCGAGAGCGTTACCCAGTCATACAAGGACGCCAAGGGTTGCGTGACCGGGGACGGGAAGGCTTGTAAGTCGTTCGCTGTCGATGTTTTCAATTCAGTCCCGGTTGTGGCGGCAATCAAGAACGACATGGGACTGCTCGACACCGCCAGGCAGATGGTCGACCAGGTCAAAAACGGCCAGGGCGAGTACACGGCCGGAGAAATCACTGGCTTGATCCTTATAGCAATGGTAGCGCACAAGGTCGGCGAGAGATTCGAAGGAGCAAGCGGCCCCTGTAAGAACAGCTTCCCACCCGATACACCAGTACTGATGGCCGACGGAACCACCAAGGCCATCGGCGACATCAAGCCCGACGATACCGTCACGGCCACCGACCCTCAGACCGGCAAGACCTCACCCGAACCGGTCACCGCCAAAATCGTCACCCCCGACGACACCCAGTTCACCGAACTGACCCTCTCCACCTCCACGGGGAAGACTTCCCCGCAGGCAAACACGACTCTGGTCTCCACCGCCCACCACCCGTACTGGGACGAAACGGCCAAGACCTGGGCCGACGCCCAGGACCTGGAGGTCGGCCACCAACTCGAAACCCCGGACCATGGCCTGGTCGTCCTGCTCGCAACCCGCACCTACATCACAGCACCCCAGGCCGCCCACAACCTGACCGTCGCGAACCTCCACACATACTATGTGCTGGCAGGCTCGACGCCGGTCCTTGTGCATAACTGTGGCGACAACCTTCCAGAAGGTGTCACGGTCGAGCACGCCGACAACTCAATAACCATCGCCCATTCTGACAGCGGCTCGATGACCATTGCGCTGCTAGACGATCAGGGAAAGTTGACACTGGGAATGGATAGACTCCCGGGCTCGCCGCTTTCTGGTAAGCAAATGTTTGGCATGGTGATGGATCATTTTGGCGATCGAGTTCAGAGCATCGAGGGAAACTGGTCATACGGAGACAACTTGAAGGCGTTCAATTCGCTGGTGGCCGGCGGGACGCCCTTGAAGTCGGCGGCGAGATCCACGTGGACCGGGCAGCGGGCCGCCGAATATGGCTTCACTAGCGCGAGAATAACGCGCGCAATACCAAGCCTGGATGGCGACTATGCGGCGGTTTCGGCACAATTCTGGAGGCCATAGAGCATGACACAGAACGACTGGATTTCGGAGTTGCGGAACCTATCTGAACTTGGGATGGATATTGTTCAGATTGCCGAGTACATGCGCGAGAACCACGGGGAGTTCCAGGAGCGATCACTTGCCATTTTGAATGAATATCGCATTGCATTCAATCTATCGATTCGGCAAATGCAAGACATTGGCGGCTGGTACGAGGGCGGGATTTCGTCCGACATCCTGCGCCGCGAGGTGCAGCTCGGCTAATTAAGGAATTCCCGGGCGCCATGAATCGGCCAAACATTCTGCGCGAGTTTGATATGCCAGTCGAAGTCGCCGTTTGATGAAGGGTGCCTTTTGGGGCCTCGATGGACTACTGGTCGATCGAAGCCCCTAAAGGTATTTGGACTGTTATGCCAGTTCGACCTAAAGGCTGATTCAAGGCTCCGGCGAGTACGTAAACGTGCTGGGTGGCGATATGACGGGCGCCCGGCAGCTGCTGACTTAACAGCCCAGACTTAAGGGCCGATGGCCCTCGAGGCTGGGGCGCCACCGAGACGGTCACCCACAACCTCTCCGCCACTGACCTCCACACGTACTATGTGCTGGCGGGCACTGCGCCGATACTTGTGCACAACTGCGGCGGCTCGGTCAAGGGTCACTCGGAGACCTGTTCATGTGACCCGCGGCATAGGCTATCGCCAGAGGCCCGATCCCCTAATGGAGCTACGGGTGGCTTATGATCCGCGCAGATGATGCCGGGTGGCGCGCAATGTAATGGAGAGGCCTCGGTTGGTATTTCAACGAGGCCTCTCCATTTGCAAACTTTTAAATATGGATCACAGGCCAATTCGGTCCGCGGTCTAGCGCGGCGCTCGGATGGCGTTGATGTCCCGACCGGGCCGGGCACTTCCCGAGGGCACGTCATGGTAATCGAGGATGATCACAAATTCACCGCCCTGCCCACCGGCAACATGGCTGCGGTGCGCCGGGGATGGAAGCCGGAGGGCATGGGGTGTACATTATCTCTTGTGATCTCTGGGGTTTCCTGGAGGACCTGGGAGGAAAATTGACTAACTCAATTGCGCATCGCTGATGGGGCGAGGGCGGATCTAATTGAGTTAAACGGCGATGGCTCGATCGGAAGGAATTCAGATCGAGAGTTCGATGCAAACCATGCTTGGCGCGAACCGTGCTCTCGCCCCCGAGTTCCCGTCTCAGTGCACGGAGCCCGGTGTGAACGTCGGAGCCGGGGGGCGCGGGATCGGGATGCCGGTCTGGACCGGGCCGCAGACCATGACCTGGGCGGCCCCGCGCGGGTAGCAGTCGCCAGAGCCGGGCTGCGGGGTCGTCGAGCAGACGGTGCAGGGCACGGGCGGGATGGTGTGGGGGTCCTGGGCGGCCGGGGGCTTCGGGTCCTGGGGCTTCGGCTTCGGTGCGGGGGTGTCGGCCGTCCTGGGGTGCGCTGCCGGGGTGCTCGTCGGCTTCTTCGCGGCGGGGGCCGGAGCGTCGCTCGTGGGTTCCGCCGTGGGGGTCGCCGTCTCCGTGGCGGACGGCTGCGGCGACGGTGGCGCCTCGGTCGGACTCGGCGTCGGCGTGGCTGCCACCGTGGCCGTCACAGTCGGGACAGCAGTCGGGACGGCAGTCGGGACAGCAGTCGGGCTCGCGCTCGCGGTCGCCACGGCCGTCGGCGTCACGCCGTCCGCACCGGACAGCGCCCACACCGAGCCGCCGACGAGCAGCAGCGCCACCGCCGCGGCAGCCGGAATCACCAACCGGGGCCGCTGGTACCACTTCTGCCCCGCGCCCTCGTCCACCTCGGCCAACGCCCGCTCCCCCGCCCTGCGCCGCGCCCTTCGCGCAGCGAACCGAGCAGATCGTAGCGGCGGGCCAGGACCGTCATCGACGCCCCCGGTCTCCCCCGGCGAGGGGATGGCTCCGGCCGTCCAGGAGGATGTGACACCGCTGTGCGTCGGCAAGCCTGGACGCATGGCCGGCAGGAACTGCCGCCACCGCGACACCCGAACCACCAGCCAGGAGCACTGACATGAGATTCGACGACCACCGGGTGGTCATCACCGCTGCCGGCCGCGATTTCGGGCGTACCTTGGCCATTCGTCTCGCGGACCTGGGCGCCGAGGTGTTCCTGTCCGCGCGCACTCTCGCCGCCGCCGAGCGGGTCCGCGACGAGATCCGTGACCGCGGGCACCAGCGCGTGCACGCCTTCGCCTGCGACCTGACGGACCCCGCCTCGATCCGCGGCTTCGCTGCCGGAGTCGGCCGGCACACCGACCACGTCGACGTGCTGATCAACAACGGCTCCCGCTACCTCGAAGGCCCGGACCTCCTGTCCGCCTCCGATGGCGAGGTCGTCGACACGATCGCCTCCGGCGCCACCGGCACCGTCCTGACCGTGAAGAGCTTCCTCCCCCTCCTGCTCAACTCGGACAAGCCGGATGTGGTGACCATGGTCTCCGCCTGCGGCACTGCGGGGCATCACCGGTCGGACGCGCATGACGCCTTCTACGCGGCCAAGAGCGCCCAGGCAGGGTTCGTCGACATCCTCTCCAAGCGCCTGCGGCCCCAGGGGGTTCGGGTGATCTCCCTCTACCCTCCCGACTTCGCCAACCCCGACCCCCTCGCCGAGGAGTGGGAGACCACACCGCGCGGGGCCGAGGACGCCCTCACCGCACAATCCCTCGTGCAGTGCGTCCTCTTCGCGGTCGGCCAGCCCCGCGACTGCTTCATCAAGGCGTTCCACTTCGAGCAGGTCTGAAGCGGGATCTCCTCCGAGCCCAAAACCGGTGGGCCCGGGCGCTGCACGCGTCCGGGCCCACCGAAATAGCGTCAGTGCGCGGCCGCCTCCCAGTTGGCGCCGATGCCCACCGACACGTCGAGCGGGGCGCGCAGCGGGTAGGCGCCGGCCATCTGCTCGCGGACGATCGCCTCGATCGGCTCGCGCTCGCCCGGGGCCAGCTCCAGCACGATTTCGTCGTGGACCTGGAGCAGCATCCGGGAGGTGAGGCCGGCCTCGCGCAGGGCGTCGTCGACGCGCAGCATGGCGATCTTGACGATGTCGGCGGCCGAGCCCTGGATCGGGGCGTTGAGGGCCATCCGCTCGGCCATCTCGCGGCGCTGGCGGTTGTCGCTGTTGAGGTCGGGCAGGTAGCGGCGGCGGCCGAGGAGGGTCTCGGTGTAGCCGGTGGCCCGGGCCTCGTCGACGACGCGGCGCAGGTAGTCGCGCACGCCGCCGAAGCGCTCGAAGTAGGTGTCCATCAGGCCCTGCGCCTCGGCCGGCTTGATGCCGAGCTGCTGCGAGAGCCCGTAGGCGGAGAGGCCGTAGGCGAGGCCGTAGGACATCGCCTTGATCTTGCGGCGCATCTCGGCGTCCACCGAGCCGCCCGGGACCTCGAAGACCTGGGAGGCGACGGTGGTGTGGAGGTCCTCGCCGGAGGCGAAGGCCTCGATCAGGGCCTCGTCCTCCGACAGGTGGGCCATGATGCGCAGTTCGATCTGGGAGTAGTCGGCCGTGAGCAGCGACTCGTAGCCCTCGCCGACGATGAAGGCGCGGCGGATGGCGCGCCCCTCCTCCGTGCGGACGGGGATGTTCTGCAGGTTGGGGTCCTGCGAGGAGAGCCGGCCGGTGGCGGCCACCATCTGGTTGAAGGTGGTGTGGATGCGGCCCTTGGGCGAGACGGTCTTGAGCAGGCCCTCGACGGTGGTGCGCAGCTTGGCCTGGTCGCGGTGGCGCAGCAGGATGACCGGCAGTTCGTTGTCGGTCTGGGTGGCGAGCCAGGTGAGGGCGTCGGCGTCGGTGGTGTAGCCGGTCTTGATCTTCTTGGTCTTGGGGAGGGCGAGCTCGCCGAAGAGGATCTCCTGGAGCTGCTTGGGCGAGCCGAGGTTGAACTCGTGCCCGGCGGCGGCGTGCGCCTCCTCGACGCAGCGCTGGATCTCGGCGGCGAACTGCGTCTCCAGCGTGGTGAGCCAGTCGCGGTCGGCGGCGATGCCGTAGCGCTCCATGCGGGCGAGCAGGGCGGCGATGGGCAGTTCCATGTCGTGCATGAGCTCGACGGCGCCGACCTCGGCGAGGCGGGTGTCGAAGAGGGCGGCGAGGTCGAGGACGGCGCGGGCCTGGAGCATGAGAGCCTGGGCGCCCGCCGCCGGGTCCTCCTCGGGGGCGTCGAAGGCGAGCTGGCCGCTCTCGGCCGCCGGGGCGGCGGGGGTGAGCGAGCGGGCCAGGTACTCCTCGGCGAGGACCTCCAGGGTGAAGGTGCGGCGGCCGGGCTTCTCCAGGTAGGCGGCGAGGGCGGTGTCGGCGACGACGCCCTCGATCGTCCAGCCGCGCTCGGCGAAGGCGCGCATGACCTGCTTGGCGATGTGCAGGGCCTTGGGGGCGGCCGCGTCGGCGAGCCAGGCGGCGAAGGCCCGCTCGTCCTCCTCGGCGAGCAGGGCCGGGTCGAACCAGGCGGCCGTCTCCCCGACGGCGAGGGCGACTTCGGTGACCTCGCCGGTGCCGAGCGCCCACTGGTAGACGGCGGCCAGCGCGACCGGTGTCTTGCCGTCGGCGGCGTGCTCGCGCAGCCAGCCGGCCAGCGTGCCCGGGTCGGTGAGCAGTTCGCCGTCGACCTCGACGCCGGGGGCGAGTTCGGCTTCGGTGGCCTCCGACCCGCCGGCCGGGTCGATGCCGAAGACGCGGTCGCGGAAGTTGGCGTTGCGGAACTCCAGCGACTCCATCAGGGTGCCGACGGCGGCCTTGTCGAAGGAGGCGCGGGCCAGGTCGGGCACGCCGAGCGGGAGTTCGACGTCGCGGACGAGCTCGGTGAGGACGCGGTTGCGCTTGACGGAGTCGAGGTGCTCGCGCAGCTTCTCGCCGATCTTGCCCTTCACCTCGTCGGCGCGGGAGACGAGTTCGTCGAAGGAGCCGAACTGGTTGACCCACTTGGCGGCGGTCTTCTCGCCGACGCCAGGGATGCCGGGCAGGTTGTCCGACGGGTCGCCGCGCAGGGCGGCGAGGTCGGGGTACTGGCGCGGGGTGACGCCGTACTTCTCGGCGACCTTCTCCGGGGTGTAGCGGGTGAGTTCGGAGACGCCCTTGGTCGGGTAGAGGACGGTGACGTGCTCGGTGACCAGCTGGAGGGAGTCCCGGTCGCCGGTGACGATGTCGACGTCGAAGCCGGCCGCCTCGGCGGCGGTGGCCAGGGTGGCGATGATGTCGTCGGCCTCGAAGCCCTCGGCGGTCAGCCGCGGGACGTTCATCGCGTCGAGCAGTTCGCCGATCAGGCCGATCTGGCTGCGGAACTCGTCGGGCGTCTTGGCGCGGTTGGCCTTGTAGTCGGGGAACTCGACGGAGCGGAACGTCTGGCGGGAGAGGTCGAAGGCGACCGCGAGGTGGGTGGGCTGTTCGTCACGGACGGTGTTGGCGAGCATCGAGGCGAAGCCGTAGACCGCGTTGGTGGGCTGGCCGGTGGAGGTGTTGAAGTTCTCCACGGGCAGGGCGTAGAAGGCCCGGTAGGCCATCGAGTGCCCGTCGAGCAGCATCAGCCGGGGCCGCCGGCCGGCCCCGCCGCCACCCGTCGCGCCCTTGTCCGTACTCTGCGTAGCCACGTCAACGTCCGTTCCTGCCGATTCCACTACCGGCCCCCGATCCTATGGCCCGGCACCGACAAAACGGGGCGCGCCGGACGGGAGTGCGACGCGCCCGGGCGAGGCGGCGGGCCGTGGCTACCGTCGAGTAGGACGGTCGTACGATCACAGTCGGCGCGACCGGCACGACGAGCACCACCACGACGGCCGGCCCGGTCGGCACCACCGGCCCCACCGGCATCGCCCGCACCACCAGCACCACCAGCAGCACGACGTGACCCCCCGAGCGGCAGGAGTTCCCCCATGACCGACGCGGCCCCCGACGCCACCCCCGTCCTGAAGGTCCCGCAGGAGGTGCTGGACCACTTCGCCAAGCTCGGCGTCAGCCCGGAGACGTTCTCCGGCGGCCACCTCGGCGAGAAGCTCGGCATCCGGATCGTCGAGGCCTCGGGCGACCGGGTGGTCGGCACGATGCCGGTCGAGGGGAACCAGCAGCCGTACGGGCTGCTGCACGGCGGCGCGTCGGCGGCGCTGGCGGAGACGCTCGGCTCGATCGGCGCGATGCTGCACGCGGGCCCGGGCCGGTACGCGGTCGGCGTGGACCTCAACGCCACCCACCACCGCTCGGCGACGTCCGGGCTGGTCACCGGCGTCGCGACGGCCGTCTTCAAGGGGCGCACCGCCGCCACGTACGAGATCGCGATCACCGACGACACCGGGCGCCGGGTCACCAGCTGCCGGCTGACCTGCATGCTGCGCGACCTCTGACGGCCCGCAGGGCGCCGTTGACGGCGTCCCGCCAGGGCAGATGCCCCGTCAGATCTCTTGTCCGCCCCCTTGTTTGACCTTCTGCCATCGTGGGCAGGCGTTGGTCCAGGCAAGGGGGCGGTGGCATATCCGGACACGCGTCAGGATATCCCTCATCTGTAACGCTGCGTAACAGCCAGGAAATCCGAGCATTCGGCCACTCCGAAGCCCGAAGGGCAGCCGGAGCGCCTTGACATGCCATCGTTTGTCCGCAATCCGGACGAGTACGCCCGGAAGCTGCACACCGGACGGCGCTGTTCGATTATCGGTGCAGCCAGCAGCAACCCCCATTTCTGGCCCTTACATCGCTCTACCAGCAAGTAAACGCCCGCCGCCGCCGGGTCGGTCGAATCAGAACGACCACATGCTGAGACAAATACTACGTGTGCTCATAACAAGAGAATCACAGCCTCGCTACACCACTGCCCCAGCCGCCTCACGGCGCCTAGAGTCACGGCCAGTCACCGCGCCACCCTGATTGGGCCAGGCCACCGCGCATCCCGGCTCCCGCCACTACGGCGCGGCGCCTTCCTGTACCGAAGGGGACCCCCGTGCGTCATCGTTCCGCAGTTGTCGTGAGCATCTCCGTGATCGCCGCCCTCAGCCTCAGTGCGTGCGGCTCCCGCGGCGACAAGAAGTCCGCCGACGGCGGCGGCAGCGGCTCCGGCACCACCGTCACCATCGGCGTCGACGCCCCGCTCACCGGCGACCTCTCCGCCATCGGCATCGGCATCAAGAACTCGGTCGACCTCGCGGTCAAGAAGGCCAACGAGACGAACGAGGTCCCCGGGGTCAAGTTCGCGATCAAGCCCCTCGACGACACCGCCAAGCCCGCCCCCGGCCAGCAGAACGCCACCCAGCTGGTCGCCGACAACACCGTCCTCGGCGTCGTCGGCCCCCTCAACTCCAGCGTCGCGCAGTCGATGCAGCAGATCTTCAACGACGCCAACCTCGTCGAGATCTCCCCCGCCAACACCGGCGTCGCCCTCTCCCAGGGCGAGAAGTGGGCCACCGGCGAGAAGAAGCGCCCCTTCAAGAGCTACTTCCGCACCGCCACCACCGACGCCGTCCAGGGCCCCTTCGCCGCCCAGTTCCTCTACACCGACTCGAAGAAGACCAAGGTCTTCATCATCGACGACCAGAAGACCTACGGCGCCGGCCTCGCCGCCACCTTCAAGGGCGAGTTCACCAAGCTCGGCGGCACCGTCGCCGGCGAGGAGCACGTCAACCCCGACGACCGCGACTTCTCCGCCATCGTCACCAAGGTCAAGAGCTCCGGCGCCGAAGCCGTCTACTACGGCGGCGAGTACCCCGCCGCCGGCCCGCTCTCCCTCCAGCTCAAGGAGGCCGGCCTCAACATCCCGCTCATGGGCGGCGACGGCATGCAGAGCGCCGACTACATCAAGCTCAACCCCAAGAGCGCCGGCGACTTCGCCACCGCCGTCGGCGGCGACGTCGAGAAGCTCCCCACCGCCACCAAGTTCATCTCGGACTACAAGGCCGCCGGCTACAAGGACCCGTTCGAGACCTACGGCGGTTACTCCTACGACAGCGCCTGGGCCATCATCGAGGCCGTCAAGAACGTCGTGAGCGCCAACAACGGCAAGCTCCCCTCGAACGCCCGCGCCGCCGTCGTCGACGCCGTCCAGAAGATCTCCTTCGACGGCGTCACCGGCAAGGTCTCCTTCGACGAGTTCGGCGACACCACCAACAAGCAGCTCACCGTCTACACCGTCAAGGACGGCAAGTGGGACGTGGCGAAGTCCGGCACCTTCAACGGCTGAGCCGGCGGCCCGGCGACCGAACCGCCGAGCCACCGGCCCGACGACTGAACCGCTGAGCCACCGGCCCGACGGCCGAGGCACCTTCCTCACCAGCACCACCCGCGCGGGGGCGCCACGAGTGCCCCCGCGCGCGCCCACATCCACCCACCCCACGCGGACACCCGAACGCACAACGGAGGCCCAGCGGTGCACGACCTACCGCAGCAGCTGGCCAACGGCCTGATCCTCGGAGCCCTCTACGGGCTCGTCGCGATCGGCTACACGATGGTCTACGGCATCGTCCAGCTCATCAACTTCGCCCACGGCGAGATCGTCATGGTCGGCGGCTTCGGCGCCCTGACCGCCTACCTCGCCCTCCCCGGCGGCACCACCATGTGGCTGGCCCTACCGCTGATGCTGATCGCCGGCATCCTGGTCTCCACCCTCACCGCCGTCGCCGCCGAACGCTTCGCCTACCGGCCCCTGCGGAGCGCCCCCCGCCTCGCGCCCCTCATCACCGCCATCGGGCTGTCCATCCTCCTCCAGCAGCTCGTCTTCTCCTTCTACCCCGACGCCAAGAAGGCCCGCGTCTTCCCCAAGATCCCCGGCGACCCCCTGAGCCTCGGCTCCGTCACCATCCAGCCCAGCGACCTCTTCCTCATCGCCGCGGCCCCGCTCTGCATGCTCGCCCTCGGCTGGTTCGTCACCCGCACCCGCTCCGGCCGCGCCATGCAGGCCACCAGCCAGGACCCCGACACCGCCAAGCTCATGGGCATCGACACCGACCGCATCATCGTCATGGCCTTCGCCATCGGCGCCGCGTTCGCCGCCGTCGCCGCCGTCGCCTACGGACTGCGCAGCGGCCAGGTCGACTTCCGCATGGGCTTCATCCTCGGCCTCAAGGCCTTCACCGCCGCCGTCCTCGGCGGCATCGGCAACATCTACGGCGCCATGCTCGGCGGCGTCGCCCTCGGCCTCGCCGAAAGCCTCGCCACCGGTTACATCCAGCACCTGCCCGGCATGAGCCTCTTCGGAGGCGGCGCCTGGAAGGACGTCTGGGCCTTCGTACTCCTCATCCTCGTGCTCCTCGTCCGGCCCCAAGGCCTGCTCGGCGAGCGCGTCGCGGACAGGGCGTGACCACCATGACCACCAGAACCGAAACCAGCCCGGTCATCCCCCTCCCGGCCCGCGCCGCCGCAGCCCTCACCGGCCTCGGCGCCCTCGCCACCGCCGCCTCCGCCGCCATGTCCTGGACCTGGACCTCCGACTTCCCCGGCGACCTCACCTACTACGGCTCCCCCGCCGGCCTCCAGTGGCTCGCCCTCGTCGCCGGACTCCTCACCCTCGTCCTCCTCCTCGCCACCCACGGCACCCCCGGCCTGCGCTGGGCCGCCCCCGGCCGCAACCACAACGCCGTCCTGTACGCCGCCACCGGCGCCCTCGCCGTCGCCGTCTTCTCCGTCACCGCCATCTCCGTCGACCTCGGCGGCCTCGCCAACCTCGAACCCGGCGGCTGGGTCCTCGCCGCCGGCGGCATCCTCAGCCTCACCGGCGCCCTCGGCCTCCCCCTCGACCGCCGCACCGCCGTCCCGCTGAAGATCCTCGACCGGCGGCTCTTCCTCCTCGTCCCCGCCGCGCCCCTCGCCTGGATCGGCGCCCACGCCATCCCCGGCGACAAGCCCGTCGCCCCCGTCATGACCGCCCTCGCCGGCGCCGTCGCCATCGCCACCGGCGCCGTCCTCCTCGTCCAGCTCGGCCACTTCGCCAACACCTGGCTGCGCCTCGGGAAGATCGACCGACCGCTGCCCGCGCCGCGCCGACTCCCCTCCTGGGTCGAGGTCCTGATCATCGTCTTGGCCTTCGGCACCGGCCTGTTCGTGATCACCTTCGGCGTCGACACCGACTACGGCGAGCTCTTCACCGGCTACCTGCTCCTCACCGTCTTCGTCGCCTCCGCCCTCACCCGGTCCGGACTCGTCGCCCGGCTGCGCGCGCTGACCGTCAAGCACCGCCCGGTCACCACCGGCGCCGCCTTCGCCGCCGCCGCCAGCTTCCCGTTCACCCAGAGCAGCGACCAGTACACCTCCGTCGCCACCAACATCCTGATCTTCGCGACGGTGGCGCTCGGCCTCAACATCGTCGTCGGCCTCGCCGGCCTGCTCGACCTCGGCTACGTCGCCTTCCTCGGTGTCGGCGCCTACGCCGCCGCGCTCGTCTCCGGCTCCCCCGCCTCGCCCATCCACGTCCAGTTCCCGTTCTGGGCCGCGATGCTCACCGGCGCCGCCGTCTCCATGATCTTCGGCGTCCTCATCGGCGCACCGACCCTGCGGCTGCGCGGCGACTACCTCGCCATCGTCACGCTCGGCTTCGGCGAGATCTTCCGCATCACCATGCAGAACCTCAACGGCACCACCGGCCCCAAGATCACCAACGGTGCCAACGGCATCCCGCGGATCCCCGACCTGGAGATCTTCGGCTTCAACCTCGGCGAGTCCCACAGCGTCGGCGCCTTCGAACTCGGCCGGTTCTCCAACTACTACCTGCTGATGCTGCTCGTCACGGCCCTCGTCGTGCTCGTCTTCGCGCGCGTCGGCAACTCCCGCATCGGACGCGCGTGGGTCGCCATCCGCGAGGACGAGACCGCCGCCGAGGCCATGGGCATCAACGGCTTCCGCCTCAAGCTCCTCGCCTTCGCCCTCGGCGCCTGCCTCGCCGGCCTCGCCGGCACCGTCCAGGCCCACGTCAGCTACACCGTGACGCCCGACCAGTACACCTTCGCCGAGGCCCTCCCGCCCAACTCCGCCTTCCTCCTCGCCGCCGTCATCCTCGGCGGCATGGGCACCATCAGCGGACCCCTCGCCGGCGCCACCCTCCTCTTCCTCATCCCGAAGAAGCTCGAATTCCTCTCCGACTACCAGCTCCTCGCCTTCGGCGCCGCCCTCATCGTCCTCATGCGCGTCCGCCCCGAAGGCCTCATCCCCAACCGGCGGCAGCAGCTCGAGTTCCACGAGGCCGCCATCCCGGCCCAGCCCACGGGCGAGCCGACCGCACTCACCAAGGCAGGGGCGTGACCGACCCGATGACCACCACCGATACGCCCCCCGCCGACGCACCGAAGTCCACCGAGCCGATCCTCGACGTCACCGGCGTCACCATGCGCTTCGGCGGCCTCACCGCCGTCAACGACGTCTCCCTCACCGTCGGCGAGGGCGAGATCATCGGCCTCATCGGCCCCAACGGCGCCGGCAAGACCACCTTCTTCAACTGCCTCACCGGCCTCTACGTCCCCACCGAGGGCCAGGTCCGCTACCGGGGCACCGTCCTGCCGCCCAAACCCCACCTCGTCACCCAGGCCGGCATCGCCCGCACCTTCCAGAACATCCGGCTCTTCGCCAACATGACCGTCCTGGAGAACGTCCTCGTCGGCCGCCACACCCGCACCAAGGAAGGCCTCTTCTCCGCCATCCTCCGCGGCCCCGGGTACAAGCGCGCCGAAGCCGAGAGCCGCGAACGGGCCATGGAACTCCTCGCGTTCACCGGACTCGCCGAGAAGGCCGACCACCTCGCGCGAAACCTCCCCTACGGCGAGCAGCGCAAGCTGGAGATCGCCCGCGCCCTCGCCTCCGACCCCGGCCTCCTCCTGCTCGACGAACCCACCGCCGGCATGAACCCCCAGGAGACCCGCGCCGCCGAGGAACTCGTCTTCGCCATCCGCGACAAGGGCATCTCCATCCTCGTCATCGAGCACGACATGCGGTTCATCTTCAACCTCTGCGACCGCACCGCCGTGCTCGTCCAGGGCCAGAAGATCGTCGAGGGCGACCGCGAGACCGTCCAGAACGACGAGCGCGTCATCACCGCCTACCTCGGCGCCCCGCTGGAGGACAGCACCACCGCAACACCGGAGGACACCAAGTGACCGCGCTCCTGGAGGTCGAGGACCTCCGCGTCTCCTACGGCAAGATCGAAGCCGTCAAGGGCATCAGCTTCACCGTCAACCAGGGCGAGGTCACCACCCTCATCGGCACCAACGGCGCCGGCAAGACCACCACCCTGCGCACCCTCTCCGGCCTGCTCAGACCCACCGCCGGCCGGATCACCTTCGAGGGCCGGGACCTCGCGACCGTCCCCGCCCACAAGATCGTCGCCCTCGGCCTCGCCCACTCCCCCGAGGGCCGGCACATCTTCCCGCGCATGACGATCGAGGAGAACCTCCTCCTCGGCGCCTTCCTGCGCAGCGACACCGCCGGCATCACCGCGGACGTGGAACGGGCCTACACCCTGTTCCCGATCCTCGGCGAGCGCCGCAAGCAGGCCGCCGGCACCCTGTCCGGCGGCGAACAGCAGATGCTCGCGATGGGCCGGGCGCTGATGTCCCAGCCCAAGCTGCTGATGCTCGACGAGCCGTCGATGGGCCTGTCGCCGCTGATGATGCAGAAGATCATGGCGACGATCGTCGAACTCAAGTCGAGCGGCACGACGATCCTCCTCGTCGAACAGAACGCCCAGGCGGCGCTCTCGCTGTCCGACCGCGGCTACGTCATGGAGACCGGCCGCATCGTCCTCAGCGGCACCGGCGCCGACCTCCTGCACGACGAGTCCGTGCGCAAGGCGTACCTCGGCGAGGACTGATCCCCGCACACGGCGAAGGGCCCGGCAGAAACGATCTGCCGGGCCCTTCGCCATGCCGCCCTACTCGGCGGGCTTGCCCTCGTCCGCCTTCTTGCGGTCCTGGGCCTCGCCCTCCTCGATGACCGCCTCGGCGACGGCGGCCATCGTCATGCGGCGGTCCATCGACGTCTTCTGGATCCACCGGAAGGCAGCCGGCTCGTTCAGCCCGAACTTCGTCTGCAGCACGCTCTTCGCCCGGTCCACCAGCTTCCGGGTCTCCAGGCGCTGCGAGAGGTCCGCGATCTCCTGCTCCAGCGTGCGCATCTCCGCGTACCGCGAAACGGCCATCTCGATCGCCGGCACCAGGTCCGCCTTGGAGAACGGCTTCACGATGTACGCCATCGCCCCGGCGTCCCGCGCCCGGTCCACCAGCTCCCGCTGCGAGAACGCGGTCAGCATCAGCACCGGAGCCAGGTGCTTCTCATGGATCTGCTCCGCGGCGGAGAGCCCGTCCAGGACCGGCATCTTCACGTCGAAGATCGCCAGATCCGGCTTCAGCTCCTCCACCAGCCGCACCGCCGTGGCCCCGTCCCCGGCCTCGCCGACGACGGTGTAACCCTCCTCTTCGAGCATCTCCTTGAGATCAAGACGGATCAACGCCTCGTCCTCGGCGATCACAATCCGAGTGATCTGGGGCATATCGGTCTCAAGCGGCTGTGCCTGCTCGTCGGCGGCGCTCACGTGGCTCCTCGTTCCGGCGGGGTACTGCATGCACGAGGGTACCTAGACACGGTATGTTTGAGTTCAACAGGGTCGGGGGGCAACCTTCGAATCTGTGGATGCCCCGGTAGTCCAGCGGAAGAGACACGGCACTCAAAACGCCGCCAGCGTGGGTTCGAATCCCACCCGGGGTACTTTTCCTTCGATTCTAAAGCCACTTAGGGCTACCTAATGGTTGGCGATCTTCATTCGTTCGAGTGGAAACAATCCCGTTCGCCCGCGCGTTCGACGCAAGGGTCGCAGGATCGCCCGCATGGCAGTTCGATCCCTCCGCGAAGAAGCCGTCCTGCTGCTACGTCAGGGCGCCCGCAACTGCGATGTCTCCCGCCGACTCGGAGTTCCAACCGGCACCGTCTCATGGTGGAAGCTGCAGGATCGCGCCGAACACGGGGACTTCCCGGCCCCTGAGCGCGCCACGTGCTTCCGCTGCTACTCCGACGAGCTCAACCGCCAGGCCTACGCCTACCTTCTCGGTGCCTACCTGGGCGACGGCCACATCACACACTCGAACATGTCCAGGACACAGAGCTTGTTCGTCACGTGTGACGACAAGTGGCCAGGGGTCATGGATGCTATCGAGCAAGCCATGCGCAGGGTGTTCCCGAAGAACAACACCTACCGACTGCAACGCCCGGGCTGCCACAACGTCAAGCTCTACTCCATGCACATGACCTGCTACTTCCCTCAGCACGGTCCTGGCAAGAAGCACGAGCGCACCATAGCCCTGGAGCCTTGGCAGCAGGAGATCGTCGACGAACACCCCTGGGAGTTCCTGCGCGGCCTCATCCACTCCGACGGCTGCCGCATCACCAACTGGGCGACCCGGACAAAGAACGGCGTCGTCCGCCGCTACGAGTACCCGCGGTACTTCTTCACCAACACCTCGACCGACATCATCAGGCTCTTCACCGCCACACTCGACGCCGTCGGCGTCGAGTGGAAGGCCTCGATCCCCCGCCCCACGGGCCAGGTCAACATCTCCATCGCCCGCAAGGACTCCGTCGCCCTCATGGACGCCCACATCGGCCCCAAGCACTGACGACGCCATGTACGACCTGGCCACTCGGCAACACGCCCTCGCCCTCCACGCCTCCGGCCTGACCTTCAGCCAAGTAAGCCGAACCACTGGCATATCCCGATCGGCGATCCGCGAGTGGGCTCCGGTGCAGCACCCAGCCCCCGCATGACCGCAGAGTGTCCGCTCCTCGACGGCCGACTCGACCCCTCGCGGCCTCACTCCAGCTATGCCTACCTGCTCGGCCTCTACCTCGGCGACGGCTGCATCAGCGAGGGCCGCCGCAAGGTCTACGCCCTCCGAATCGCCTGCTGCGACACCTGGCCCGGTCTCATCGACGAATGCGAGCGCGCCGTCTCCGCCGTCATGCCGCACAACAAGGTCCTGCGCGTCCACGCGCCCGGCTGCACCAGCGTCGTCAGCACCAGCAAGCACTGGCCCTGCCTGTTCCCTCAGCACGGTCCGGGCCCCAAGCACCTGCGCCGGATCACCCTCGTCCCCTGGCAGCAGGAGATCGTCGACGAGCACCCCTGGGAGTTCCTGCGCGGCCTCATCCACTCCGACGGCTGCCGCATCACCAACTGGACGACTCGCACCGTAGGCGGCGTCCAGAAGCGCTACGAGTACCCGCGGTACTTCTTCACCAACACCTCCGCCGACATCGTCGCCCTCTTCACCGCGACACTCGACGCCGTCGGCGTCCGCTGGAAGTCCGTCACCCGCCCCACCGGGGCCGTCAACGTCTCCATCGCCCGCAAGGACGACGTCGCCCTCATGGACGCCCACATCGGCCCCAAGCACTGACGGCGGCGCGGCCCTTCCGCACGAAGAGCCGCGCCGAAGTGGGGACTCAGACGTCCAGGGTGCCCACGTGGTGGACGCGGACGAGGTTGGTGGAGCCGGCGAGGCCGGGCGGGGAGCCGGCGGTGATGATGACGATGTCGCCCTTCTGGCAGCGGCCCAGGGACAGCAGGGCGGCGTCGACCTGTTCGACCATCTGGTCGGTGGTCGGGGCGAAGGGGCCGAGGAAGGTCTCGACGCCCCAGGTGAGGGCGAGTTGGCTGCGGACGGCGGGTTCGTAGGTGAAGGCGAGGACGGGGATGGGCGAGCGGTAGCGGGTCAAGCGACGCGCGGTGTCGCCGGACTGGGTGAAGGCGATGAGGTACTTGGCGTGCAGGAAGTCGCCGATCTCGGCGGCCGCGCGGGCGACGGCGCCGCCCTGGGTGCGCGGTTTGCTGCCGATGGTCAAGGGCGGCAGGCCTGCCGCCAGGATGTCGTTCTCGGCGGCCTCGATGATGCGGCCCATGGTCTTGACGGTCTCGACGGGGTACTTGCCCACCGAGGTCTCGCCGGAGAGCATCACCGCGTCCGTCCCGTCCAGGACGGCGTTGGCGACGTCGGAGGCCTCGGCACGGGTGGGCCGGGAGGCGTTGATCATCGAGTCGAGCATCTGGGTGGCGACGATGACCGGCTTGGCGTTGCGCTTGGCGAGCTTGACGGCGCGCTTCTGGACGAGCGGGACCTGTTCGAGGGGCATCTCCACGCCCAGGTCGCCGCGGGCCACCATGACGCCGTCGAAGGCGTCGACGATGGCTTCCAGGTTCTCGACCGCCTGCGGCTTCTCGATCTTGGCGATGACCGGGACGAACCGCCCCTCCTCGGCCATGATCCGGTGGACGTCGAGGATGTCGCGCCCGCTGCGGACGAAGGAGAGCGCGACGAGGTCGGCGCCGGTCCGCAGGCCCCACCGCAGGTCGGCGACGTCCTTGTCGCTGAGCGCGGGGACGGAGACGGCGACGCCGGGGAGGTTGAGGCCCTTGTGGTCGGAGACGAGGCCGCCCTCGATGACGATGCACCGCACGTGCGGCCCGTCGACCTCGGTGACCTCCAGGGTGACGCGGCCGTCGTCGACGAGGATGCGCTCGCCGCGCGAGACGTCGCCGGCGAGGCCCTTGTAGGTGGTGCCGCAGATGTCCTTGTCCCCCACGACGCCGTCGTCGGTGGAGATCGTGAACTCGTCGCCGCGTTCGAGGAGTACGGGCCCGTGGGCGAAGGTGTCGAGGCGGATCTTCGGGCCTTGGAGGTCGACGAGGACGCCGACGCTGCGGCCGGTCTCGTCGGCGGCCTTGCGGACGCGGCGGTAGCGCTCCTCGTGTTCGATGTGGGAGCCGTGGCTGAGGTTGAAGCGGGCGATGTCCATCCCGGCGTCGACCAGGGCCTTGATCTGGTCGTACGAGTCGGTGGCGGGCCCGAGGGTACAGACGATTTTTGCTCGGCGCATACTGCTGAGCGTAGGCATTACCGGCGCGTAACACCGACGTGGGTCCGGGCCTCGGGATGACCTTTGCCGGACGGCGAGTTGAACAATCTGACACATCCTCGGACCGGTGTGCGACGGGCCCGGTCGCGGTGCTCGCCGCCCGGTCGGCCGATGCGATTCCGTGAAGGGGAGTTCACCCCCGGTTCACCGTCGCTTCGGCCGCCGCTCCCGGCCCGGCGGGACGCTCGTCACCCGGGGACCACCCGGTTGACGTAACGGACGTAACGGACGAGGGGGGAAGCATGAGGGGGAAGCGTTCGGCATGAGACGCGCGTTGGGGGTGCTGGCGGCCTTGGTGCTGCTCGGCGGAGTGACGTACGCGCTGATCCCGGACCCGGATCCGCATCCGGGGCCCGGGCCGCTCGTCAAGGTGAACGGCCTGATCGGTTCGGAGAAGCGCGCCTTCTTCGAGAACCAGGAGGTCAAGGACGAGTTGGCGAAGCAGGGACTGGAGGTGCACGCGGACTCGACCGGTTCGTGGACGATGGTCGACCAGGCGAACCAGGCGAACATCGACTTCGCCTTCCCGGCGAGCACGTCGCCGGTGAAGGACATCCAGAAGATCTGGGGCCTCCAGGACTCGCCGCTGGTGCCGTTCTACTCGCCGCTGGTGATCGTGACGCACGAGGCCGTCGCGGCCGTGCTGAAGGCGAACGGCCTGGCGACCGAGGACGCGGGCATCGTGACGTTCCGGATGGACGCGTACCTGGAGGCGTTGCGGAACAGCAAGAAGTGGCAGGACCTGAACGGCGCGACCGCCCACCCGGAGCTGTCCGGGCGGATCTTCGTGACCACGACGGACCCGCAGAGCTCGTCGTCGGGCGCGATGTACGTCGCCCTGCTGTCGTACCTCCTCAACAGCCACCAGCCGGTGGCCGACCAGGCGGGGATCGACGCCTCGAAGGACGTCCTGCGCACCGCGACGTCCGTGCAGGGCGGCCAGAAGAGCAGCAGCGACGAGCCGTTCAAGGACTTCCTGGCGGGCGTCGGCAACCCGCTGGTGTTCGCCTACGAGTCGCAGGCCGCGCAGCTCGTGCTGAGCGGCGTGCCGACCGGCGACATGGTGGTGATGTACCCGGACTCGACGATCTACTCGGACCACACGGTGGTCGCCCGCGACGACAAGGGCGCCAAGCTGGCCGGCCTGCTCCAGGACGATCCCGAACTCCGGCGCCTGGAGGCGAAGTTCGGCTTCCGCCCGCAGGCCGACAAGGACGTGTTCGCCAAGGAGGTGAACGGCCGGAAGCCGACGTTCGCGCCGGACCTCTCGTCGGCGAAGTTGAAGCAGTGGCAGGTGCCGACCAAGGACGTCCTGCAGAAACTGGTCGCCGCGGCGAAGGGGAACGCTCAGTGAACAGCCGTACCGTCCGTACGACGTGGCGCCTGGCCGCCTCCGCCGTGGCGCTCCTCGTGGCGACGGCCTGCACGTCCTCGGCGCCGAAGCCCGACCCGTCCCCCAACGCCACGGACGCTCCCGCGCCCACCGCGCGCCCTGGTGTGCTGCGGATCCTGGCGGGCAGCGAGCTGCAGGACATGGCGCCGATCCTGGAGGACGCGAAGAAGGCCACCGGGGTGACGGTCCAGTTCGCGTGGACGGGCTCGCTCGACGGCGCCGACGCCGTGTCCTCGGGCAAGGCGGACGGCAAGTACGACGCGGTGTGGTTCCCGTCGAACCAGTACCTGCGCCTGGACGGCAACGGACGGTCGAAGCTCCTGTCCGAGACCCCGGTCATGGTCTCCCCGGTGGCGGTCGGCGTGCGCTCCTCCGTCCTGGGTGACCTGGGCTGGGGGGACGGTTCGAAGGTCACCTGGGCGCAGATCGGGGACGCGGCGTCGGCCGGGAAGCTGTCGTACGGGATGTCCGATCCGTCCCGGTCGAACTCGGGCTTCTCGACGCTGGTCGCGGTGGCGTCGGCGTTCTCGGGGGCGGGGGCGGCGCTGACCGAGGAGGACGTGCAGAAGGCGACGCCGTCGCTGAAGAAGTTCTTCACCGGCCAGAAGCTGACCTCGGGCTCGTCGGGCTGGCTGGCGCAGGCGTACACCCGGGCGGAGCCGGGCAAGGTGGGGGCGCTGGTCAACTACGAGTCGGTGCTGCTGTCGATGAACAAGACGCTGCCGGCGGACCGGCAGCTGACGGTCGTGCGCCCGGTGGACGGCGTGGTGTCGGCGGACTACCCGCTGTCGCTGCTGTCGTCCAGTGCCCAGAGCGAGCGCGACTCGTTCCAGCGGCTCACGCAGTACCTGCTGACGCCGGACGTGCAGAAACGCGTCTCCGAGGTGACGCTGCGCCGCCCGGTGACCCCGGGGGCCCCGGCCGCGCCGTCGTTGCCGTCCGACCGCCGCCGGGAGCTGCCGTTCCCGGGCACCCGGGCCGTCGCGGACGGGCTGCTGTCCTCGTACCAGAACGAGCTGCGCCGCCCGTCCCGGACGGTGTACGTGCTGGACACCTCCGGTTCGATGGAGGGCTCGCGGATCACGTCGCTGAAGTCCGCGCTCGGCCGCCTGACCGGCACCGACGACACCCGCGGGGTGAGCCGCTTCCGGGACCGCGAGGAGGTCACGCTGATCTCCTTCGCGTCCAAGGTGAAGTGGACGAAGACGCACGCGGTGCCGGCCTCCGGCAGCCGGCCGGGGCCCGAGGCGGAGCTGGGGTCGATCAACGCGGACGTGCAGTCGCTGTCGGCCGACGGCGGCACGGCGCTGTACGACGCACTGGAGGAGGCGTACCGGGTGATCGACCGGCAGCAGAAGGCGGCCGGGGACGACCGGTTCACCTCGATCGTGCTGATGACGGACGGGGAGAGCAACGAGGGCGCCACGGACGGGGACTTCAAGAAGTTCCACGACGCGCTGGCGGCCGGGCCGAAGGCGATCCCGGTCTTCCCGATCAAGTTCGGCGAGGCGGCAGTGAGCCAGCTGCAGGGGATCGCGGACGAGAGCGGCGGCAAGCTCTTCGACGGGACGAGCTCGCTGGACGGCGTGTTCGAGGAGATCCGTGGCTACCAGTGACGGGCCCGGCCGGCAGGCCCTGAAGTACCTGGAGTCGGGCCGGAACCTGGTCGGCTGCGCGGGCGGCGCGATCGGGCTGGGGCTGCACTTCGCGGGCCTGGGCGGGGCGTGGTGGCCGGGGGTGGTGGCGGGCCTGTACGCGGCGGGCGCGCTGCTCACGCCCGGGCCGAAGGACGACCCGCCGGAGCACCCCGAGCTGGACGCCCTGGTCGCCTACCTGCGGGCCGTCCCGCTGCCGCCCGCCGCCCGGGTGGACGGCCTGCTGGAGGCGCTGCGCGCCGCCGGGCCGGGCCCGGCGGCCGGGCGGCGGATCGTGCGGGACGGCCTGCCGCTGGCCGTGGCCGGCTACCTGCGGGCCCGCACGTGGCAGCCGTGGGCGGGGGCGGACGGTCCGGATCCGGAGGCCGAACTCGCGCGCGAGGTGGGCCTGCTGAGCGCACAACTCGGCTGATTTCCGCCTTTACCACTCGCAGGCCCCGTGCACTCACGTCACGAACGAGTCGCCAAGATCTCACCTGTTGGAAACGTCGGAGGGCTATCCAACCGCCCGCGCGCACGGCACACTTCTACGCGCGTCCTTCTACGCGCGTCAAACGGGGTTGTACGGAGTTGCACGGGGGTTTCACGCCACACCGGGCCCGGTTGACGGTCCATTCGCCAGCAAGTCCCCCCACTCGGGAGAGTCGTCGATGTCCCTGAACCGCCGTGACTTCGTCACCCGGTCCGCCGCCACCGCCGCCGGTGCCGCCCTGGCCGGCGGCACCGCCCTCGCCGCCGCCCCCGCCGCCGCGGCCGCCGAGCCGGACACCGCGCAGGCCAAGGGCACCAAGCACCGCGGCGAAGACCGCAAGCAGGCCTTCACCGTCATGGGCACCACCGACCTGCACGGCCGGGTGCTCAACTGGGACTACTTCACCGACGCCGAGTACGTCGACAAGGCGCACAACGCAGTGGGCCTCGCCAGGATCTCCACGCTGGCCAACCAGGTCCGCGAGGAGAAGGGCTGGGACCGCTGCCTGCTGATCGACTCCGGCGACATCATCCAGGGCACCCAGCTCACCTACTACTACGCCCGGGTCGAGCCGATCGCCACCGACGGCGACAACGTGCCGGACCACCCGATGGCCGTCGCCATGAACCTCATGGGCTACGACGCCGCCGCGCTCGGCAACCACGAGTTCAACTACGGCATCCCGACCGTGAAGGCCTTCGAGGACCAGCTGGAGTTCCCGCTGCTCGGCGCCAACGCCCTGCACGCGAAGAACGAGAAGCCCGCCTTCAAGCCGTACGTGATCAAGGAGGTGTGGCTGGACGAGGACACCCCGATCAAGGTCGGCATCCTCGGCCTCACCAACCCGGGCATCGCGATCTGGGACAAGGCCAACGTCAGCGGCCAGATGGTCTTCCCGGGCATCGTCGAGACCGCCGCGAAGTACGTGCCCCGGATGAAGGCCGCGGGCGCGGACGTCATCGTCGTCTCCGCCCACTCCGGCATCGACGAGGCCACCACCTACGGCGACCAGCTCCCCTGGCCCGAGGACGCCTCCGGCGAGATGGCCGAGAAGGTCCCGGACATCGACGCGGTGCTCGTCGGCCACACCCACAAGGAGGTGCCGCAGCGCCTCATCGTCAACAAGAAGACCGGCAAGACGGTCGTGCTGTCCGAGCCGCTGTGCTGGGGCCAGCGCCTGAGCTGCTTCGACTTCGAGGTCGAGCTCGTCGACGGCGCCTGGAAGGTGCTGTCGGTCTCCTCGCGCGTGCTGAACTCCAACACCGTGCCGGAGAACCCGGAGATCTCGAACGCCATCACCGACCAGCACAAGAAGGTCGTGGCGTACGTCAACCAGAACATCGGCACCAGCAAGATCGAGCTGTCGATCGCCGACGCCCGGTTCAAGTCGACCCCCATCGTCGACCTGATCGGCAAGGTGCAGGCCGACGCGGTGAAGGCGGCGCTGGCGGGCGGGCAGTACGCCAACCTGCCGGTGCTCGCGCAGGCCGCGCCGTTCAACCGCACCGCGATGATCCCGGCCGGCCAGGTCAAGCTGCGCGACGCGGCCGGCCTGTACATCTACGAGAACACCCTGGAGGCCCGCGTCCTGACGGGCGCCCAGCTCAAGGACTACCTGGAGTTCTCGGCCAAGTACTTCAACCAGCTCGCCGCGGGCGCCCCGGTCAACAAGGACACCCTGACCAACGCCGAGGACACCCCGGACTACAACTACGACTCGATCTACGGCCTGAGCTACGACATCGACGTCTCGCAGCCGAAGGGCAGCCGGATCGTCAACCTGTCCTACCAGGGCAAGCCGATCGACCCGGCCGCCCAGTTCGTCCTCGCGGTCAACAACTACCGCGCCAACGGCGGCGGCAACTTCCCGCACGTCGCGACCGCCAAGGCGGTCTGGGCGAACTCCGACGAGATCCGCAACACGATGATCGCCTGGGTGAAGGCCAAGGGCGTCATCGACCCGGCCGACTTCTTCACCAACTCCTGGCGCCTGGTCCGCGCCGGCCAGCCGGTCTTCTAAGCCCCACCACGAAGGCCGCCGCCCCGGACACCACGTCCCGGGGGGGGGGGGGGTCTCCCTCGCCCCGGGCTGTGCAAGAGCCCGCCCGCACCCGCGCACCCCCACCGCCGGTCCGCGAGCCACGCGCACACC
>NZ_JBHWGD010000010.1:44141-62264 GCF_042733235.1 Kitasatospora sp. NPDC059722 | reverse complement strand
ACATCACCCTCACACACCCCCCAGACTCTCCTCGTTGATCTGTCGCGTCTAGTTATCGTCCCACACCCCCCGCCGCCCCACCCCCACCCCCCCCCGCCCTGCCCCCCCCCCCTTTCGCCGTCCCCGGTGGAAGAATCCGAGCCGTCCGACAGCGGCTACCACCAGCGCTGGAACGGCACGTTCGGCGACCGCGTGCCGATCCCCGCCCCCTTCGGGTTCGAGCTCGCCACCGACGCTCTCCTCCGCTATCTCGCCTGATCGATCGAGCCTCCCGACGAGACGACGGGACATCTTCCGAAGACTTGAGGATATTCACCCGCTCGTTCGATCTCCCTACCGTGGAGGCATCGCCAAACGGCCCGGCGGACGGGCCGGCCACGGACAGGGAGAGTTCGATGCGTGCAGTGATCCAGAAGGCGTTCGGCGGGCCCGAGGTACTGGAGGTGGCCGAGGTGGAGCGGCCGCAGCTGTTGAGCGGGGAGGTGCTGGTGCGGGTGCGGGCCAGTGCGGTGAACCCGGCGGACATCGCGGTGCGGTCGGGGGCGTTCCCGCTGCTCGGGGAGCCGCCGTTCGGGGTCGGGTGGGACGTGTCCGGGGTGGTCGAGGAGGCCGCGCCCGGGGCCCGGTACCGGGTGGGCGAGGAGGTGTACGGGATGCCGTTCTTCCCGCGCGCCGCCACCGGCTACGCCGAGTACGTCGCCGCGCCCTCGCGCCAGCTGGCCCGCAAGCCCGCGACGCTCGACCACGTGCAGGCGGCGGCCCTGCCGCTGGCCGCGCTGACGGCCTGGCAGGGCCTGGTGGACCTGGCCGGCGTCACGAAGGGACAGCGGGTGCTGGTCCACCGCGCCGCGGGCGGCGTCGGCCACCTCGCCGTGCAGATCGCCAAGGCCCGCGGCGCGTACGTGATCGCGCTGGCGAGCGAGCCCAAGCACACGTTCGTGCAGGGGCTCGGCGCGGACGAGGTGATCGACTACCGCACCACCGACTACACCGAGGCGGTCTCGGACGTCGACGTCGTCTTCGACTCGTCCTCCGAGGGCACCAAGGCGTTGGAGGTGCTGAAGCCCGGCGGCACGCTGGTCACGATCATGGAGCACTGGAACAAGGACCTCGCCGCCGAGATCGAGGCCGCCGGCCGCCGCTTCGCCGGGGTGTCGGTGGAGCCGGACTACGCCGGCCTGGAGGCGATCGCCGCGCTGGTGGACGAGGGCCTGGTCCGTCCGCACGTCTCGGCGACGTTCCCGCTGGCGGAGGCCGGCCGGGCGCACGAGCTGGTGGCGTCCGGTAGCGTCCGGGGCAAGGTCGTCCTGACCGTCGACTGAACGGTACGAACGGGGAGAAGGGCCGGGAGTTGGACATCCTGACCGAGGCGCTGGGCTCGATGCGCACGGCGCACCCCGCGTCCGTCCGCACCGAGGGCCGTGCCCCCTGGGGCCTGCGGCTGCCGCCGGTGATGGGCGCCGGGTTCCACGTGGTGCTGCACGGCACGTGCTGGCTGGTGCCGCAGGACGGCCGCGCGGAGCCGCTGATGCTCGGCACGGGGGACGTCGTCTTCATGCGGGACGGCAGGGGCCACGTCCTGGCCGACCACCCGGACACCCCGGCGCTCGACGCGTCGGCCTACCGGGTGGAGGAGAGCCTGCCGATCGGCACGCTCTCGCTGGGCGGCGGCGACGGCGCCCGCACCAGCCTGCTGTGCGGCAGCTACCACCTGGACCAGGGCCGCCCGCACCCGCTGGTGCGCCAGCTGCCGGAGCTGATCCACCTGGCGAGCGGGCGCGGCTCGCACCCCGAACTGGACGCCGCCGTGCGGCTGTTGGGCGCCGAGCTGGAGCGCCCGCGGATCGGCTCGGCCGGGATCGTGCCGGCGCTGGTCGACGCGCTGCTGCTGTACATCCTGCGCGCCTGGTTCGAGGCGCAGCCGCCCGCGACGGCCGCCGGGTGGGCGGCCGCGCTGGGCGATTCGGCGGTGGCGCCGGCGCTGGCGGCGATCCACGGCGCGCCGGCGACGGCGTGGACGGTGGAGGCGCTGGCGGGGCGTTCGGGCCTGTCCCGGGCGGCGTTCGCCCGCCGGTTCAGCTCGATGGTGGGCGAGCCGCCGATGGCGTACCTGACGCGGTGGCGGATGACGACGGCGGCGCGTCTGCTGCGGGAGTCGGACGCGCCGCTGACGGCGGTGGCGGCGCAGGCGGGCTACGGCTCGGAGTACGCGTTCGCGAAGGCGTTCAAGCGGGAGTACGGGCGGGCTCCCGGCGGTTACCGCCGGGAGGCCCGGGCCGCTTGACCGCAGCAGCGGCAGCGGCGGATCAGAACGGGAAGCGGCTGCGCCCGTGCTGGATCGAGATCCACTTCACCGTGGTGAACGCGTCGACCGTGTACTCGCCGTTGAGCCGTCCGACGCCGGAGTTCTTCTCGCCGCCGAAGGGCACGATCGGCTCGTCGGCGATGGTCCCGTCGTTGACGTGGATCATGCCGGTCTCGATCCGCTTGGCCACCCGCACGCCGCGCTCGACGTCGCCGGTGTGCACGGCGCCGCTGAGGCCGAAGGGGGTGTCGTTGGCGATGCGGACGGCCTCGTCCTCGCCGTCGACGGGCACCACGAGGACGACGGGGCCGAAGAGTTCGCGCTGGAGGATGGGCGAGTCCGCGGGGACGTCGGTGAGGACGACGGGGTCCATGAGGCTGCCGACGGTGACGCCGCGCAGGAGGACGGTGGCGCCGGCCTCGACGGCCTGGTCGACCTGGGCGTTGATGGAGTCGGCCTGGACGGGGTTGATGAGCGGGCCGATCTGGGTGGCCGGGTCCCTGGGGTCGCCGACGGTGAGCGAGGCGATCTTGGCGACGAACTTCTCGGTGAACTCGGCGACGACGCCGCGGTCGACGAGCACCCGGTTGGCGGCCATGCAGACCTGGCCCTGGTGGGCGAAGCGGCTGAACACGGCGGCGTCGACGGCGTAGTCGAGGTCCGCGTCGTCGAGGACGACGAGGGCGCTGTTGCCGCCGAGTTCGAGGACGGTGCGCTTGAAGTGGGAGGCGGCGACGGTGGCGACGTGGCGGCCGACCTTGTCCGAGCCGGTGAAGGAGATGACCTTGGGCACCGGGTGCTCGATGAAGGCGTCGCCGATCTCGGCGATGTCGGTGACGACGACGTTGAGCAGCCCGGCGGGCAGTCCGGCGTCGGCGAAGATCTTGGCGAGGAGGGTGCCGCCGACGACCGGGGTCTCCTGGTGCGGCTTGAGCACGACGCCGTTGCCGAGCGCGAGGGCGGGGCCGACGGCCTTGAGGGACAGGAACAGCGGGAAGTTGAACGGGCTGATCACGCCGACGACGCCGACGGGCAGCCGGTAGAGGCGGTTCTCCTTGCCGTCGACGGGCGAGGGCAGCAGGCGGCCCTCGGCGAGCAGGGAGAGCTGCATGCACTCGCGCAGCATGTCCTTGGTGAGGGAGAGTTCGAAGCCGGCCTTGAGGGCGGTGCCGCCGAGTTCGGCCATGATGGCGCGGGTGATCTCGTCCTCGCGCTCCTCGACGAGGCGCAGCGCGCGCTCGAACACGAGCCGGCGGGCGTAGGGGTTGGTGGCGGCCCATTCCTTCTGGGCGCGGGCGGCGGCGCGGTAGGCCCGGTCGACCTGTTCGACGGTGGCGACGGTGACGGTGGCGAGTTTGTCGCCGGTGTAGGGGTCGACGTCGACGATGTCCCAGGAGCCGTCGCCGGCCAGCCATTCGCCGTCGATGTACTGCGCCGCCAACTCGGAGAAGTACGACATCCGATCCCTCTCGTGCCTGAGACGCGTGCCCAGGAGATCGCGCCTGGCACGGTTCGGTGTGGAACGCCTTTGATCAGATCTGATCGGTGCTCATCGTACTGATGGACTAAAGCTCTTGGCGTACGGAGCGCAGAAGTTCCCGGGTCGGTTCGGCGCCGAGGCTGTCGGCGAGGAGGCCTTCCATGGCGCCGGTGTACTCGGCGACCTCGGCGGGCTTGTCGAGGTAGAGCGCGGTGGTGAACTGCTCCAGGTAGACGACGTCGGGCAGTTCGGGTTCGGCGAAGCCGAGCACGGTGAACGCGCCGCCCTCGGCGCGCAGTCCGCCGAAGCCCAGCGGCATCACCTGGAGGTCGACGTTGGGCAGGTCGGTGAGGTCGAGCATCCGGTCGATCTGGGCCCGCATCAGTTCCGGTCCGCCCCAGGGGCGGCGCAGCGCGGCCTCGTCGAGGACGGCGAGCAGGTGGGGGGCGCGGTCGGCGGTGAGGACGGCCTGGCGTTTGAGGCGGACCTCGACGCGGCGTTCGATCTCGTCGGGTTCGGTGACGTGGCCGCCGGCGGCGATGACGGCGCGGGCGTAGTCGGGGGTCTGGAGGAGCCCGTGGACGAACTGGACCTCGTAGCTGCGGATCTCGGTGGCGGCCTCCTCCAGGCCGACGTAGTTCTGGAACCAGGGGGGCAGCACGTCGCCGTAGCCGTGCCACCAGGAGGTGGCGTTGGCGTCGCGGACGAGGCCGAGGACGCCGGCGCGCTCGTGTTCGGCGTCGACGCCGTAGAGGGTGAGCAGGTCGGCGACGTCGCGTTCCTTGAAGCCGACGCGGCCGAGCTCCATGCGGCTGATCTTGGACTCGGAGGCGCGGATCGAGTAGCCGGCCTCCTCGCGGCTGACGCCCCTGGCCTCGCGGAGTTTGCGCAGGTGTGATCCCAGCAGCAGGCGCCGCACCGTCGCGCCTCCGCCTGCCTGAGTCGTGCTCATCGCGTCAACCTCCGCACTCGCGCAGCCCCCCGGCCGTCGGCCGCAGTCTGCCATCTGGCACCGACGAACAACAGTCCGTCAGGCGGTGCGTTCCAGCCGTAGCAGCGCGGGCACGGCGGCGGCGCTGAGGGCGAGCAGGAAGAGCCAGGGCAGGGCGGCGGCGCGGGCGAGGAGCAGGGTGAGCAGTGCGGGGGCGACGGCCTGGCCGACGTTCCAGGAGAGTTGGTAGAGGGCGAGGTACCGGCCGCGCCGCTCGGGGTCGGCGAGGGAGACGCTGAGGTCCTCGCGGAAGGGGGTGGCGACGGTCTCGGCGAGGTTGTAGACGGCCATGGCGGCGAGGAGTCCGGCGAGGACGGCCCAGCCGGGGGCGGCGGCGACGAGGGCGAAGAGGCCGAAGGCGAGCGCGTTGAGCAGGGCACCGGCGGCGACGACCCGGGTGGGGCGGAAGCGTTCGAGCCGGCGGGCGACGGCGTTCTGGGTGAGCACCACCTGGACGCCGTTGAGGACGAGCAGCGCGCCGGCCGTCCACGCGTCGCGGTGCAGGACGGCGGTGAGGTAGGCGGCGAGCAGCACGCTGAGGACCATCGAGGCGAGGACGAAGGTCAGGTTGACGGCGATCAGCAGCAGGTAGCGCCGGTCGCGCAGGACGGCGCCGTAGCCGCCGGGGGCGGCCGTGCGGGCCTCCGGGGGCAGGGCGGCCCCGGCGGGCCGCCAGGTGGCCAGCAGGGCCGCGGCGAGGGCGTAGCTGGCCGCGTTGAGCCCGACCAGGAGCCGCAGGGCGCCGCCGTCGGCGACCAGGACGGCGCCGAGCGCGCCGCCGAGGCCGAGTCCGGCGTTGCGCAGGGTCTGGACGAGCGCGAACCAGCGCGGGCGCTGCCCCTCGTCGGCGGCGAGGACGACCAGGCCGGTGCTGGAGGTCCAGTAGGCGGCGTGGCCGGCCTGGGCGAGCAGGCAGACCAGCACGATCTGCCAGGCCTGGTGGGCGAGCAGGAAGCCGCCGTAGGCGAGGGCGGAGAGCGCGTTGCCGGCGGTGGCGACCGCGCGGGCGCCGTACCGGTCGAGCAGCGGGCCGACGGCGACGGCGGTGGGCAGGGCGAGCAGGCGCGCGGTGGAGACGGCGGCGCCGACGGCGGCGACGGACAGGCCGGTGGTGCCCGCGAAGTAGACGAGGGTGAAGGCGAGGATCAGTCCGGTGCCGAGGCTGTCGATGACGTGGGCGCCGATCAGGCGGGCGCGGCCGGCGGTGGCGGGCAGGCCGAGGCGGTCGCGCAGCGGGGGCGCGGTGACGGTGGTCATGCACCGAGCGTCCCTGGCATGATCGCCGCCGCCCACTGATTCCACCAGGATCGAATCCTCACCGGAGGTGCCCGTGCTGACCTGGGAGTTCTCGGCGCAGGACCTGGCCCGCACGCGCTTCGCCCGTTCCCCGCTGACCGAGGTCGTGACGAGCGTCGAGGTGCTCAAGGACCCGGGCCGGCAGGCCGCGCACCTGCCGTGGGTGCGCGGGGCCCGGCAGCGGCTGGAGGGGGTCGGCTGGGAGCTGTTGTCGGCGCTGGTGCGGCTGCCGACGGTGTACGTGCCGGACTTCCTGACCCCGGTGCCGCCGGACGCGGACGGGACGTTCGAGGGGCAGACGGCCGTGCTGGCGGCCACCGACCCGGCCGTGGTGCGCCGCGACCTCGGCCGGCTCGACGGCGAACTCCACCCGCTGGTCGCCGAGTTGGCGCGGGACCCGGAGGCCGGCCTGGAGCGGCTGACGGCCGAGGTACGGGCGTACTGGGATGCGGCGATCGCCCCGCACTGGCCGCGGATGCAGCGGCTCGTCGACGGGGAGGTCCTGCGCCGCGGCCGGCAGATGTCGGCGGGCGGCCCGGCGGCGCTCTTCGCGGACCTGCACCCGCGGGTGTCCTGGGAGCACGACACCCTGCGGATCGGGCACCGGATCGACGTCCACCGGCGGCTGGACGGTGAGCGCGGCCTGGTCCTGCTGCCGACGGTCTTCGCCTGGCCGGGCGTGTTCTCCCAGCAGAACCCCCCGTGGCAGCCCGCCCTGGTCTACCCGCCGCGCGGGGTCGCGACGCTGTGGGAGGCGGCGGCCACCCCCGTCCCCGAGGGCCTGGCCCGCGTGCTCGGCCGCACCCGCGCCCGGCTGCTCGCCGAGCTGGACTCCCCCGCCTCGACCACCGAGCTCGCCGCCCGGACCGGCCTGTCCGCCCCGAACGTCTCCCACCACCTGGGCGCCCTGCACGACGCCGGCCTCCTGGCCCGCCACCGCACCGGCCGCACCGTCCTGTACACCCGCACCGAGGCGGCGGACCTGCTGCTGCGCCCGTGACGAAGCGGAACGCGCCCCACCCCGTGGCCGAAACCCACCAACCACCGTACGGCAGAAGAGACTTCACGCAGAAAACGCGTCGGCGCTCGCCCCCCAACTGGTCGGGGAAGGGGGCGAGCGCCAGGAGACCGCATTGGCCCGACGACGCTGGCGGGGGCAGCGGGTTGAGCTCCCGGCAATGCGGTGCCGGGGGTTCAGGGGGCCGGTCGGACCGTCAGACCACGAGCGGGCGGTCGGTGGGCCGGATCGGGGCCGGAAGCGGGGTCTTGCCACCGAGGTACTTGTCCACCGCCGCGGCGGCCGAACGGCCCTCCGCGATGGCCCAGACGATCAGGGACTGGCCACGGCCGGCGTCTCCGCAGACGTACACGCCATCGACATTGGTGGCGAACCGGCCGTCGCGGCCAATGTTACCGCGCGCGTCGAGGTCCACCCCCAGCTGCTCGACGAGGCCGTTCTTCACGTCCGTCCCGGTGAAGCCCATGGCCAGGGTGACCAGCTGCGCCGGGATGGCCCGCTCGGTGCCGGGGACCTGCTCGAACTTCCCGTCCTTGAACTCCACCTCGACGAGGTGCAGCTCCTGGACGTTGCCCTCCTCGTCGCCGCTGAGGTGGGTGGTGCTCACGGAGTAGATCCGCTCGCCGCCCTCCTCGTGCGCGGAGGTGACCTTGTACGTCATCGGCATGGTCGGCCAGGGCTGGTGCCCGGGCCGGTCCTCGCCCGGGCGCGGCATGATCTCCAGCTGGGTGACGGAGGCCGCCCCCTGCCGGTGCGCGGTGCCGACGCAGTCGGCGCCGGTGTCGCCGCCGCCGATGACGACGACGTGCTTGCCCTTGGCGCTGACCGGCGACTCGACGAAGTCGCCCTCCTGCACCTTGTTGGCCAGCGGCAGGTACTCCATGGCCTGGTAGACACCCTTGAGCTCGCGCCCGGGCACCGGCAGGTCGCGGGCCGTGGTGGCGCCGGCGGCGACGACGACGGCGTCGAAGCGCTCGCGCAGCTGCTGCCCGGTGATGTCCTCGCCGACGTGGACGCCGGTGCGGAAGCGGGTGCCCTCCGCGCGCATCTGCTCGACGCGGCGGTTGATGTGGCGCTTCTCCATCTTGAACTCGGGGATGCCGTAGCGCAGCAGGCCGCCGATGCGGTCGGCGCGCTCGTACACCACCACGGTGTGCCCGGCCCGGGTGAGCTGCTGGGCGGCGGCGAGGCCGGCCGGGCCGGAGCCGACGACGGCGACGGTCTTGCCGGAGAGGCGCTCGGGGATCTGCGGGGTGACGCCGCCGCGGTCCCACGCCTTGTCGATGATGGTGACCTCGACGTTCTTGATGGTCACCGCGTCCTGGTTGATGCCGAGGACGCACGCGGACTCGCACGGGGCCGGGCACAGGCGGCCCGTGAACTCCGGGAAGTTGTTGGTCGCGTGCAGCCGCTCGATCGCGCCGACGAAGTCGTCCCGGTAGGCGAGGTCGTTCCACTCGGGGATGAGGTTCCCGAGCGGGCAGCCGTTGTGGCAGAACGGGATGCCGCAGTCCATGCAGCGGCCGGCCTGCTTGGTGATGATCGGCAGGAGGCTGCGTTCGACGTAGACCTCGTTCCAGTCCCGCAGACGGACGTCCACGGGACGGCGCTCGGCCAGCTGCTTGGGCGTGGTCAGGAAGCCCTTGGGGTCAGCCATGTGCCGCCTCCATCATCTTGCGAGTGGTCTCGGCCTCGGAGAGGCCATCGCGCTCAGCGGCGTCCTTGGCGGCGAGCACTGCCTTGTAGTCGGTCGGCATGATCTTGGAGAAGCGGGAGACCCCGCTGCCCCAGTCGGCCAGGAGTTCGGCGGCGACGGTGGAGCCGGTCTCCTCGTAGTGCTGCTGCACGGTCTCGCGCAGCCACTCGCGGTCGTCGGCGGTGGGGGCCTCGATGCCCACCATGCCGTCGTTGACGTTCGCGGGGCGCAGGTCGAGGACGTAGGCGATGCCGCCGGACATGCCGGCCGCGAGGTTGCGCCCGGTCTCGCCGAGGACGACGACCCGCCCGCCGGTCATGTACTCCAGGCCGTGGTCGCCCACGCCCTCGACGACGAGGGTGGCGCCGGAGTTGCGGACGGCGAAGCGCTCACCGGCCTTGCCGCGCAGGTGGATCCGGCCCGAGGTGGCGCCGTAGCCGATGGTGTTGCCGGCGATGACGTGGTTCTGCGCGTCGTTGCCGATGGCCGCGGCCTCGCGGGCCGGGCGGACGACGACGACGCCGCCGGACAGGCCCTTGCCGACGTAGTCGTTGGCGTCGCCCTCCAGGCGCAGGGTGACGCCGCGGGGCACGAAGGCGCCGAACGACTGCCCGGCGGAACCGGTGAAGGTGACGTCGATGGTGCCCTCGGGCAGGCCCTCGCCGCGGTAGCGCCTGGTCACCTCGTGGCCGAGCATGGTGCCGACCGTCCGGTTGACGTTGCGGATCGGCAGCTGGATGCGGACGGTCTCGCCGCGCTCCAGGGCGTCCTCGGCGAGGGTGATCAGCTGGTTGTCGAGGGCCTTGTCGAGCGCGTGGTCCTGCGTGGTGGTGCAGTGGCGCGCGGCGCCCTCGGGCAGCTCGGGGACATGGAAGAGCGGGGCCAGGTCGAGCCCGGCGGCCTTCCAGTGGTCGACGGCGGCCTGGGAGTTGATGTGCTCGGCGTGGCCGACGGCCTCCTCGATCGAGCGGAAGCCCAGCGAGGCCAGGATCTCCCGGACCTCCTCGGCGATGAACTCGAAGAAGTTGACGACGAATTCGGGCTTGCCGGAGAACCGGTCGCGCAGCACCGGGTTCTGGGTGGCGACGCCGACCGGGCAGGTGTCCAGGTGGCAGACGCGCATCATGATGCAGCCGGAGACGACGAGCGGGGCGGTCGCGAAGCCGAACTCCTCGGCGCCGAGCAGCGCGGCGATGACGACGTCGCGCCCGGTCTTCAGCTGGCCGTCGGTCTGGACGACGATGCGGTCGCGCAGCCCGTTGAGCAGCAGGGTCTGCTGGGTCTCGGCGAGGCCGAGCTCCCAGGGGCCGCCGGCGTGCTTGAGCGAGGTGAGCGGCGAGGCGCCGGTGCCGCCGTCGTGGCCCGACACGAGGACGACGTCCGCGTGCGCCTTGGAGACGCCCGCCGCGACCGTCCCGACGCCGACCTCGGACACCAGCTTCACGTGGATGCGGGCGGCCGGGTTGGCGTTCTTGAGGTCGTGGATCAGCTGGGCGAGGTCCTCGATGGAGTAGATGTCGTGGTGCGGCGGCGGCGAGATGAGGCCGACGCCCGGGGTGGAGTGCCGGGTGCTGGCGACCCACGGGTAGACCTTGTGGCCGGGCAGCTGGCCGCCCTCGCCGGGCTTGGCGCCCTGGGCCATCTTGATCTGGATGTCGTCGGCGTTGACCAGGTACTCGGAGGTGACGCCGAAGCGGCCGGAGGCGACCTGCTTGATCGCCGAGCGGCGCTCGGGGTCGTACAGGCGGTCCGGGTCCTCGCCGCCCTCACCGGTGTTGGACTTGCCGCCGAGGCGGTTCATCGCGATGGCGAGGGTCTCGTGCGCCTCGCGGGAGATCGAGCCGTAGGACATGGCGCCGGTGGAGAAGCGCTTGACGATCTCGGAGACCGGCTCGACCTCCTCGACCGGGACGGCCTCGCGGCCGAGCGCGTCGAGCCGGAACAGGCCGCGCAGCGTCATGAGGCGCTCGGACTGCTCGTTCACCCGGTCCGTGTACTGCTTGAAGATGTCGTACCGGCGGTTGCGGGTGGAGTGCTGGAGCCGGAAGACGGTGTCCGGGTCGAACAGGTGCGGCTCGCCCTCGCGGCGCCACTGGTACTCGCCGCCGATCTCCAGCGCGCGGTGCGCGGCGGGGATGCCGGAGGCCGGGTAGGCCTTGGCGTGGCGGGCGGCGGTCTCCTTGGCGATCTCGTCCAGGCCGATGCCGCCGAGCTTGGTGGTGGTGCCGGCGAAGTAGCCGTCGACCAGCTCGTGCGAGAGGCCGATGGCCTCGAAGACCTGGGCGCCGCGGTAGGAGGCGACGGTCGAGATGCCCATCTTGGACATGACCTTGAGCACGCCCTTGCCGAGCGCCTTGATCAGGTTCCGGATGGCCTTCTCGGGCTCGACGCCCTGGATGAAGACGCCCTGGGCGACGAGGTCCTCGACGGACTCCATCGCCAGGTACGGGTTGACCGCGCCGGCGCCGTAGCCGACCAGCAGCGCGACGTGGTGCACCTCGCGGACGTCACCGGCCTCGACCAGCAGGGACACCTGGGTGCGCTGCTTGGTGCGGATGAGGTGGTGGTGGATCGCGGAGGTGAGCAGCAGCGAGGGGATCGGGGCGTGCTCGGCGTCCGAGTGGCGGTCGGAGAGCACGATGATGCGGGCGCCGTCGGCGATCGCGGCGTCGGCCTCGGCGGCGATCCCGGCCAGGCGCGCGGCCAGGCCCTCGCCGCCGCTGGCGACCTTGTAGAGGCCGGACAGCGTGACGGCCTTGAGGCCGGGCTGGTCCCCGTCGGCGTTGATGTGGACGAGCTTGGCCAGCTCGTCGTTGTCGATCACCGGGAAGGTGATGCCGACCGAGCGGCAGGCGGCGGCCTCGGCGGCCAGCAGGTTGCCCTCGGGGCCGAGGTTGCTGAGCAGCGAGGTGACGAGCTCCTCGCGGATGGCGTCCAGCGGCGGGTTGGTGACCTGCGCGAAGAGCTGCACGAAGTAGTCGAAGAGCAGGCGCGGCTTCTCGCTGAGCGCGGCGATCGGCGAGTCGGTGCCCATCGAGCCGAGCGCCTCGGCGCCGGTCTTCGCCATCGGCGCGAGGATGACCCGCAGCTCCTCCTCGGTGTAGCCGAAGGTCTGCTGGCGGCGGGTGACGGAGGCGTGGGTGTGGGCGATGTGCTCGCGCTCGGGGAGCTTGGCGAGCTGGATCTGCCCGGCGGTGACCCACTCCTCGTAGGGGTGCTCGGCGGCCAGGCCGGCCTTGATCTCCTCGTCCGGGACGATCCGGTTCTCGTTGAGGCAGACCAGGAACATCTTGCCGGGCTGGAGGCGGCCCTTCTGGACCACCTTCTGCTGGTCGAGGTCGAGGACGCCGACCTCGGAGGAGAGCACGACCAGGCCGTCCTCGGTGACCCAGTAGCGGGCCGGGCGCAGGCCGTTGCGGTCGAGCACGGCGCCGATCCGGGTGCCGTCGGTGAAGGTGACGCAGGCCGGGCCGTCCCAGGGCTCCATGAGGTTGGAGTGGTACTGGTAGAACGCGCGGCGGGCCGGGTCCATGGTGGCGTGGTTCTCCCACGCCTCCGGGATCATCATCAGCACCGAGTGCGGCAGCGACCGGCCGCCGAGGTGGAGCAGCTCCAGGACCTCGTCGAAGGAGGCCGAGTCGGAGTGGTCCGGGGTGCAGACCGGGAAGATCCGGCTCAGGTCGCCGGGGATGACGTCGGTGGCGAGCTGGGACTCGCGGGCGCGCATCCAGTTGCGGTTGCCCTTGACCGTGTTGATCTCGCCGTTGTGCGCGACGAAGCGGTACGGGTGGGCGAGCGGCCAGCTCGGGAAGGTGTTGGTGGAGAACCGCGAGTGCACCAGGCCGATGGCGGACGCGTAGGTGCGGTCCGACAGGTCGGGGAAGAAGGGCTCCAGCTGGCCGGTGGTCAGCATGCCCTTGTAGACGATGGTGCGGGCGGACAGCGACGGGAAGTAGACGCCGGCCTCGCGCTCGGCGCGCTTGCGGACGACGAAGGCGATCCGGTCGAGCTCGATCCCGGCCTTGTCGGCGTGCGACAGGAAGACCTGGCGGAAGCGGGGCATCACGCTGCGCGCGGTCGCGCCGAGGAGGTCGGGGGTGACGGGCACGTCGCGCCAGCCGAGGACGGTGAGGTCCTCCTCGGCGGCGATGGCCTCGATCTGCGCGACGGCGGCGGCGGCCGCCGCGTCCTCGTCCGGCAGGAAGGCGATGCCGACGGCGTAGGAGCCGGCGGCCGGGAGCTCGAAGGAGACCTTGCCGCGCAGGAAGGCGTCCGGGATCTGGGTGAGGATGCCGGCGCCGTCGCCGGAGTCGGGCTCGGCGCCGGTGGCGCCGCGGTGCTCCAGGTTGCGCAGGACGGTCAGCGCCTGCTCGACGATGGTGTGGTCGGCGATGCCGGTCAGCGTGGCGACGAAACCGACGCCACAGGCGTCGTGCTCGTTTCGCGGGTCGTACAGGCCCTGAGCAGCAGGTCGCGCATCCGGAACGAGCGCGTACGGCGGGCGGGCGGCGCCGGCCTGGGGCTCGTTTGCGGAGTGCATGGATGCAGACAGCATCGGCTCTCCCGTCGTCGTCTTTCGGCAAGTTGGTGCACGTAGGGACGACGTTGGCCCTGATGCGGTGAAACGATTTCGTGCAAGTTACATGATGCCCAAGATCCCGGGAAGCGGAATGCCTCGTCCGCATCGTGGACGGATCCGCAGGTCACGGGGTGGGTGAAGGGACGCGCCACAGTGCACGTCCCGACGATTGTGCCCGGCGGTCGGCCGCCCGAAACAGGGGCGAAACCGGACCGCCACACGAGGCGATCAAGGTCGCCTGCGAATCCTTTCCCGGGGCCGCGTCGCAGATGCGAATCTGCGGCTCCAGGGCTCGGATGGTGAGACTAGGCCAGGCCATGCGCGACGGCCATGTGCGGAACGTCACGCATTCACCGGCATAGTCATGCAAGGGTCTGTGTCATCCCACAGCCCGCCGCCCGCCTCCCCGGGTCAGCCCACGTGCCCGCCGATGAGCCAGCCCAGCAGGTACGTCACGCCTGCGGCCGCGCCGCCCAGCACGAGCTGCCGCAGCCCGCTGTACCACCAGCTGCGCGCCGTCACACGGGCCACCACGGCGCCGCAGCCGAACAGCCCGGCCGCCGCGAGCAGCATGGCGGGCAGCAGCGTCGTCGCGCCCAGCAGGTACGGCAGGAGCGGCAGCAGGGCGCCGAGCGCGAAGCACACGAAGGAGGACGCGGCGGCGACGAGCGGCGAGGGCAGGTCGTTGGGGTCGATGCCCAGTTCCTCGCGGGCGTGGATCTCCAGCGCCTGGTCCGGGTTCGCGGACAGCTGCCGGGCCACCTCGTGGGCGAGGTCCGGGTCCACCCCGCGCGAGACGTACAGTTGGGCGAGCTCGGCCAGCTCCCCGTGCGGGTTGCGGCTCAGCTCCAGCCGCTCGGCCTCGATCTCGGCCTGGACGAGCTCGCGCTGCGAGGCCACCGAGGTGTACTCCCCCGCCGCCATCGAGCAGGCACCGGCCGCCAGCCCGGCGAGGCCGGTGAGGATCACCGTGCCGTTGGACGCCGCACCGCCGACCACACCGGTCATCAGCGCGAAGTTGGAGACGAGGCCGTCGACCGCACCGAACACCGCGGGCCGCAGCCAGCCGCCGTTGACGTCCCGGTGGTGGTCCGCCGCGGGTATGCGGGGGTGCTGCCCGGCCTCGGGCTCAAGGATGGTCGCGCTCACGGTTCTGCCCCTCCGTCTTCGTTCGTCTGACTCGAACGTAGCCGGGTTGACCTGGGCATTTCCAGCAAAGTAAGGCTGTCCGAACAGCACTGAGGCCACCCTTCGCAGGCGGTGCGAAGGGTGGCCTCAGTGCGGGGAACGCCCCAGGTCAGATCGGGTTCTCGACGTCCTTGCCGGCCTTCTCGGCGGTCGCGGCGGCCTTCTCGGCGCCCGGCTCATCGTCCGCATGCCGAGACAACTCGGCGGTCTCACCGGCTCCGGCGACCTTCTCGGACGGGGCGGCCTTCTTCTCGCCCGCCTCTGCCGTGCCCGCGGTCTCGGCCTTGCCCGACCCCTTGGCCTTGCCCGAACCATCGGCCTTGCCCACGGTCTCGGCCTTGCTGGCGGTCTCGGCCTTGTCCGCGATCGCGGCCTCCTCCTCGTGCGCGGCCGGGTCGATGCTCGCCGGGTCCTCGCGGCCGGGCCGCTTCTTGCCGACGATCAGGAAGTACGCCACGGCGCCGATGAACACCACGATGGACGTCCAGTCGTTCAGCCGCAGGCCGAAGTAGACGTGCGCCTCGTCGACCCGCAGCCACTCGGTCCAGAACCGGCCCACCGTGTACGCGGCCACGTACAGCGCGAACGCCCGGCCGTGGCCCAGCTTGAACCGCCGGTCCGCCCAGATCACCAGCAGCGCGACCCCGATGCACCACAGCGACTCGTACAGGAAGGTGGGGTGGTAGGTGGCGGCGTCGGGCGTGGCGGCCGGACGGTGGGCGGGCGCGATCTCCAGGCCCCACGGGAGCGTGGTCGGCCGGCCGAACAGCTCCTGGTTGAAGTAGTTGCCCCAGCGCCCCATCGCCTGCGCGAGCGCGATGCCCGGCGCGATGGCGTCGGCGTACGCGGGCAGCGGCACGCCCCGGCGGCGGCAGCCGATCCAGGCGCCGACCGCGCCCAGCGCGACCGCGCCCCAGATGCCGAGGCCGCCCTCCCAGATCTTGAAGGCGTTCCAGGGGTTGCGGCCGTCGCCGAAGTACAGCTGGTGATCGGTGATCACGTGGTACAGCCGGCCGCCGACGAGGCCGAACGGCACGGCCCACACGGCGATGTCACCGACCGTGTGCTTGGCACCGCCCCGGGCGACCCAGCGCTTGCTGCCGAGCCAGACGGCGACGACGACACCGAGGATGATGCAGAAGGCGTAGGCGCGCAGCGGGACGGGTCCGAGGTGGAGGACGCCCCGCGACGGGCTGGGAATGAAGGCGATATCCATGACAGCTCCGACGCTACAGGGTCGGCGGCCCCCGCCGGACACCCCAGGGGTCACAGAAACCGAACAACAGGGGGCGGGGCCGCCCACGACGGCCGGCCGCCGCCCCCTCCGGACGGGGAGGGGACGGCGGCGGCGGGCGGCGCGGGAGGCTCAGCCGGCGTTCGGCGACGGGTTGTTGGCCTCCGAAGCGGCGCTGGTGGGGGCCGGCGTCTGCCCGTTGGTGCCCGGGGTGCCGGGCTGCTTGCCCTGGTTGGCGGCGTCCACCCACTTCGCCAGGTTCGCCGGGGTGATCTCCTCGGTGCCGTTCTTCGGGTAGATCGGCTGGCCGTTGAGCAGCACGGTCGGGGTCGACTTGAAGCTGGACTTGTCGAAGTCCTGCTGCACCGCGGACACCCACCCGCCGAACTTGTTGTCGTTGACGCAGGCCTCGAAGGCGGGCGTGTCCAGGCCGTTGACCTGCTTGGCGAGGTTCAGCAGGACGGCCTTGTTGCCGAAGGCGTCGTTGGTCTCGTCCGGCTGGTTGCGGTAGAGGACGTCGTGGAAGTCCCGGAAGTGCCCGGCGTCCTGGGCGCAGGCCAGGGCGTTGGCCCCGTTCTTGGAGCCCTTGCCGGGAAGCGCGCGGTCGATGAACGAGACGATGTGGGCGTTGGTGTAGATCTTGCCCTGGTCCTCCAGCTGGTCGATGGTCGAGGAGAACTCGCGCTCGAACATGCCGCAGGCGGGGCAGCGCGGGTCCTCGTACACCGTGAGGACGGACGGGGCGTCGGCGGAGCCGACCGGGATGACGAGGTTGTTGTCGCCGACCGTCCCGGCCGGGGCGGCGGCCGGGGTCTCCGGCTTGGAGCGCTGGTTCTGCACCACGACGCCGACGACGACCGCGGCGGCGATCACCGCGAGCACCGAGCCGCCGACGATGAGCTTCTTCCTGCGCCGCCCGGCGGCCTCGTCGGCCGCCCGCTGCGCCTGCATCCGCTCGCGGGCGGTGCGCTTGCCTTCTCGGTTCTTCTCGCTCATTGCCTTGACATCCATCGGGGAGGACCTCGGTCGGGGGTTGGGGTGTGGTGGGCGCCGGGCGGTCAGCTGGTCAGCCAGCCGTCCGCCGAGAACTTGGTGCGGGGCCGCCACAGCAGCCACCCGGCCAGCAGCAGGAACCCGGTGTCGCGCAGGATCTCCTGCAGGTACTCGGTCTGCGACGCGTCCACGTGCCCCCCGCCGCCGAAGCACCCGCAGTCGATGGAGATGCCGCGCGCCCAGGCCGAGCCGATCCCGGCGATGAAGGTGAGCAGCAGCAGCGCGGAGACGGCGGCGACCAGCCGGACGCCGAGGCCGATCACCAGCAGCAGGGCGAGCGCCAGCTCCAGGAAGGGCAACCCGTAGCCGATCGGCTTGACCAGCCCCTCCGGCAGGATCTCGTAGGCACGGACGGCCTGGGCGGCCTCCGCCGGGTCGGCGATCTTGGCCAGCCCGGCCCAGCCCCACACCACGGCGAGCCCGAGCCGGACGGCGGTGCCGGCCCACTGCGTCCACACCGGCGCGGGCCGGCGCCCGGGCGGCGCGGAGTCCGCGGACACGGATTCGCCGGGCTGCGCTGCCGGGCCGGCCATCAGGGAACCCCCCTCGGGAAAATCGTTCACTTCCTGACGAACCGTAGGGGATGAAGCCCGGTTTCTCCGTATTCAGGAATTAAGCCGTATGAGTGACGGCTGATGACGGCTCGTCCGATTACGCCCGAACCGTCGTGCGAATGGGGCGGGCCCGGCACGCTACCGGCAGATCAGCGGACGCCCCGGGTCGACGAGGTCCGTCCGGCTCTCGTGGTGCCGGTGGGAGTCCCGCGCGGCGGCCTCCCAGCGGGCCGCCTCGGCGCACACGGACGCGTCCCGCTCGGCCCGCTCGACGGCGGCCCTGGCCAGCGCGTGCCCGACCTCGGAGTGCGCCCCGACGGCGGCGCCGAGGGCCAGGGCGGCCGCCGCCGCCCGCAGCAGGACGGCTCGGTGGAAACACCTCACCGGCTCACCCCTTCGCTCGCCCCCGTGCACGTCGTTCGTGCACTCGTCCCTCCACTCAACGCCCGTCAATCGCGGCTGATGCGTGTGCCCGCCAGTGTTCACCCGTTCGGGTTGCCGGCGGACATCCGATGACGCGTCACCCTCATCCGAAAGGCCGATGACCCCCGTCTCCCGCCCCAAAGCCGACCGGGGGCCGGCGGCCCGCCCCCCAACCAGCCAACCACCACCAAAACAAACACAAACCCCACACACACCACAACCACCCCACCACCCCACCACCACCGCCCACCCCCGCCGCAGGACGGCGTACAGGGCGCGGGCGGCGAAGTCGGAGAGGTTGGCCGC
>NZ_JBHWGD010000010.1:0-44131 GCF_042733235.1 Kitasatospora sp. NPDC059722 | reverse complement strand
GGCGGCGGTCACCCCCTGGCGGCCCCACCCACACCCAACGGCCGGTCCCCCCCGCCCCCCCCCCCCACCCCGCCGGCCCCGCGCCCCCCCCCCCCCCCCCGGGCCGTCAGCCGTCCCTATCGGTCAGCGCGTCAGCGTCGCCGTACGCCCTGCGCCAGTTCGCCGGCCAGGGCGCGGACGGCGTCGAGCGCGGCCGGTTCGTCCCCGTCCGCCTCCAGGATCCGCTTCACGAACGCGGACCCGACGATCACGCCGTCCGCGAAGGCCGCGACCTCGGCCGCCTGCTCCGGCGTGGAGACGCCGAGCCCGACGCAGACCGGCAGGTCCGTGGTGGCCCGGGTGCGGGCGACCAGGTCCTCGGCGAGCGAGCCGACCGCGCTGCGGGTGCCCGTCACGCCCATCACCGCGGCGGCGTACACGAACCCGCTGCCGGCCGCGGTGACCTCGGCCAGCCGCTCGTCCTTGCTGCTGGGGGCGACCACGAACACGGTGTCCAGACCGTGCTCGTCCGCCGCCTTGCGCCACTCCCGGGACTCCTCGACCGGCAGGTCCGGCAGGATGCAGCCGGCCCCGCCGGCGGCCGCCAGGTCGGCGGCGAAGCGGGCCACGCCGTAGCGGTCGACCGGGTTCCAGTAGGTCATCACCAGCACCGCCGCCCGCGGGTGCGCGGTGGCGACCTCCTGGACGGTCCGCAGGACGTCCTTGATCCGCACGCCGCCGCGCAGGGCGATGTCGTCGGCGGTCTGGATGACGGCGCCGTCCAGCACCGGGTCGGAGTGCGGCAGGCCGACCTCGACGACGTCGCAGCCGCCCTCGACCAGCGCCCCGATCGCCCGGATGCCGCCGTCGACGGTCGGGAAGCCGGCCGGCAGGTAGCCGATCAGCGCGGCGCGGTCGTCGGCCTTGGCCTTGGTCAGGATGCCGCTGAGCTTGCTCGCCATGTCACTTACCCCCGTCGGCCGCGTCGCCGGCCGGCTCGTCGTACAGGCCGAAGTACTGGGCCGCCGTGTGCATGTCCTTGTCGCCGCGCCCGGAGAGCGAGACCAGGATGGTGGCCTCCGGCCCGAGTTCGCGGCCGAGCTCCAGGGCGCCGGCCAGCGCGTGGGCGCTCTCGATGGCCGGGATGATGCCCTCGGTGCGGGAGAGCAGGCGCAGCGCCTGCATCGCGGCGTCGTCGGTGACCGGGCGGTACTCGGCCCGTCCGGTGTCCTTGAGCCAGGCGTGCTCCGGGCCGACGCCCGGATAGTCGAGGCCGGCCGAGATGGAGTGCGACTCGATGGTCTGGCCGTCCTCGTCCTGGAGGACGTAGGTGCGCGAGCCGTGCAGCACGCCGGGGTCGCCCTTGGTGAGGGTGGCCGCGTGCCTGGGGGTCTCGGCGCCCTCGCCGGCCGCCTCGCAGCCGATCAGGCGCACGCCGGCGTCCGGGATGAACTCGTGGAAGATGCCCATCGCGTTGGAGCCGCCGCCGACGCACGCGACGACGGCGTCGGGCAGCCGCCCGGTGCGGTCGAGGACCTGCTCGCGCGCCTCGACGCCGATGACGCGGTGGAAGTCGCGGACCATCATCGGGAAGGGGTGCGGCCCGGCGACGGTCCCGAACAGGTAGTGCGTGGAGTCGACGTTGGCGACCCAGTCGCGGAACGCCTCGTTGATGGCGTCCTTGAGGGTGCGGCTGCCGGACTTGACGGCCACCACCTCGGCGCCGAGCATCCGCATCCGGGCGACGTTCAGCGCCTGGCGCTGAGTGTCGACCTCGCCCATGTAGATCGTGCAGTCGAAGCCGAACAGCGCGCAGGCGGTGGCGGTGGCCACGCCGTGCTGGCCGGCGCCGGTCTCGGCGATGATCCGGGTCTTGCCCATCCGGCGGGTGAGCAGCGCCTGGCCCAGCACGTTGTTGATCTTGTGCGAGCCGGTGTGGTTCAGGTCCTCGCGCTTGAGCAGGATCCGCGCGCCGCCCGCCTCGGCGGAGAAGCGGTGCACGTCGGTCAGCGGGCTCGGACGGCCCGTGTAGTCCTTGAGCAGGGCGTCGAGCTCGGCGGTGAAGGCCGGGTCGGTCTTCGCCTTCTCGTACTCCTCGGCGACCTGCTCGACGGCGGCGACCAGCGCCTCCGGGATGAAGCGGCCCCCGTACGCGCCGAAGTAGCCGCGGGCGTCCGGCACGTGCGCGCCGGACTGGTGGTCCTTGTCGGACATGGTGGTTTCCCTTGGGGAGATGACGACAGTGACGTCTCGTGGCCGGTGATCAGCCGAGCGTCCCGCGCCATCGCCGGCCGGGCACCTGCCCGGGCTCACAGCCGATGACGTAGCGCACCCGCCGCCCCAGCACCCGGCGCGCGGGCGCGCGGCAGCCGCGCGGGCGGCAGCCGGGGGCGAGACGGGTGGCGATCTTCATCTGCTGCGCTCAGTCCTTGTGCCGCACGGCCGGGTGGGCCCCGGCGGCGACCAGGTCGGCGACCGCGGCCCGCGGGTCCTTGCCGGTCACCAGGGACTCGCCGACCAGCACCGCGTCGGCGCCGAGGTTGGCGTAGGAGATGACGTCCAGCGGGCCGCGCACGCCGGACTCGGCGACCTTGACGATGCCGTCCGGGATCGCGTGGACGACGTTGCCGAAGGTGTCGCGGTCGACCTCCAGCGTCTTGAGGTTGCGGGCGTTGACGCCGATGATCCGCGCCCCGGCGTCCACCGCGCGCTTGATCTCCTCCTCGTCGTGCACCTCCACCAGTGGCGTGAGGCCGATCGACTCGGCGCGCTCGATCAGCGACACCAGGGCCGGCTGGTCGAGGGCGGCGACGATCAGCAGCGCGAGGTCGGCGCCGTGCGCGCGGGCCTCCCACAGCTGGTAGGCGGTGACGATGAAGTCCTTGCGCAGCAGCGGGGTGTCCACCGCCGCGCGGACCGCGTCGAGGTCGGCCAGCGACCCGCCGAAGCGGCGCTGCTCGGTCAGCACGCTGATCGCGGCGGCGCCGCCGGCCGCGTAGTCGACCGCCAGGGCGGCCGGATCGGCGATCGCGGCCAGGGCGCCCTTGGACGGGCTGGAGCGCTTCACCTCGCAGATCACCCGGATCCCGTCGCCCTTGAGGGCGGCGACGCCGTCCTTGGCCTCCGGGGCCTTGGCGGCGAGCTCCTTGAGCTCGTCCAGGGAGACCCGGGCCTGCCGCTCGGCGAGGTCCTCGCGGACCCCTTCGATGATCGTGTCGAGCACACTCATGCGTCCACCTCGCTGCGCTCGGCAGGCGCATCGCGCAACACGCACCTGTCAATGGTTCGGTCGCTCCGCTCACTCACGGCGCAGTGCCCCCATCGTTTCTGCTAGTTCAGCTAGCCGGTAGCCGTCGGACAGAGGCCCGTCGGCTCTTCGATGGTATCGGCACCCGGGGGCGCGAACCGCATCAGCCCGGCGCGCGTCTCGCGGACCGGACGCCCCTTGCGGCGGCTCTCAACTGCGACTTCACCGCTTCTCCACCCAGGGCCGGGCGCCCCCGGCCCGGACCGGGCTCCCCGGCTCAGACCAGCGGCGGAGCCAGCCCCGCCCCGACCGGCAGGTTGCGCACGACGGTGAACACCAGCACCAGCAGTCCGATCAGCGCCCAGCGGCGCGCCCCGACCGACATCCGCGGCACCGGGCCGCCGGTCAGCGCGGCCCAGGCCCAGCGCAGCCACATCAGCGCCAGGACGGCGAACAGGAGCACCGCGACGGCGTTGTCGTGCAGCGCGGCGGTGAAGTCCCCGTGGGCCAGCGCGTGGACGCAGCGCAGTCCCCCGCAGCCGGGGCACCACCAGCCGGTCGCGGCCAGGAAGGGGCAGGTCGGGTAGTGCCCGGGTGCGTTCGGGTCCACCACGGAGACGTACACGGCGGGCACGGCCGCGGCGGCCAGTGCGGCCAGCGGCGGGCCCATCCGCCGCAGCACGGGCGGCGGGGCGGAGGCGGCGGGGGCGGCGTTCACGCCCCCGATTGTGCCCGGCGCGGGGGCCGGGGATGCGAAAACGGCGGGCGTGGCGCCCGCCGTTCTGCAGTGCGAAGGGTGTCGTCGTCAGGCGGCGACGGCAGCGCGCGCGGCGCGGGCCTCGGTCTGCTCCTGGACGGACGTGTAGACGTTGGTGCTCGGCTGCTTGCCCATGCCGGCCATCGCCATGGCCTTGCCGACGATGCCGCCGACGAGGACGACCGCGAGACCGGCCACGACCAGCAGCGGCGACGGCAGGATCATCGCGACGCCCGCGATGCCGAAGCCGACGAAGGAGATGACGACGCCGGTCCAGGCGGCGGGGTTGTGGCCGTGTGCTGCTGCTGCCATCGATGGTGCTCCTTGGCTCTCGGGGCCCGGCCGGGCCTGCGGGGCCGCCGGCGGGTTTGACGGGTTCCATTGTGCCGGGCCACATGTCGGCGGCCCAAAGCGGGTGGCGGGTCTATCGCGTCACAGTGGACGGCCGGGGACGGGCCTGGGGAGTGTCTTCCGGTTGCGCCGAAGGACAGGCCCTAGACGGCCGTCGGGTCCTCGCCGCGGTCCAGCGCCTTCCACAGGTCGGCCGGGGTGTCCGCGCCCTTCGCGGCGCCCTTGGCCGGGCTCTTCACCGGGGCCTTGCCGGTGGGCGCCTCGTAGCGGCTGCCCATGGCCGGCCAGCCGCGGCCGAAGCGCAGCGTGAGCAGCCCGGCGACGGCGAGCAGCACCCCGCCGGCCACCGCCACCCACGGCCAGCCGCTGTGGCCGACCTCCGTGGCCGTCGAGCCGGCCAGGGCGAGCTTGCGGGCCGCCTCGGCGTCCAGCGCGGCGGTGTCGCCGGCGCCGGCCACCGCCGTGGCGGCCACGCCGATCCCGGCCAGCAGGGTCAGCGCGCCGACCGCGAGCCGTCCGGCGCCGCGCACCGCGAACACCGCGATGGCGGCGGCCAGGCCCACCAGGGCCAGCCCGCCGGGCAGTTCGGAGATCCGGCCGCCGCTGACGGACACCTCCAGGGTGCCGGCCCGGCCCTGCGCCCAGTCCCGGCCGACCGCGGTCAGCACCAGGACGGCGCTCAGCACGGTCAGCAGCAGCATCACGCCGAGCGTGCGCCGGCCCGGCCGCGCGGCCGGGGCGGTGTCGGGTACGGGGTTCTGGTCAGCGCTCACCCGTCCACTATCCCCCGGCCGCGTTCTCAGGCCGTACCCGGGGTGGGGCGCTCCACCACGAACCCGTCGGTCTGGAGCACGAGCGTCCGCTCGCCGAGCGGCAGGAAGAGGTCGTTGCCGATCGGCACCCGTTCGGCCTCCCGGTACACCCCGCCCGGCGCCGGGGCGGTGTGCACGGTGCAGACGCCGGCCACCGGGTCCACCACCACGTACAGCGGCAGCCCGGACTCCGCGTACGCGCGCGCCGCCGCGCCGTGGCCGCCGCCCGGGGCGGCCACCTCCAGGACGGCCTCCACGGACGTCCCGTCGTAGCGCCCCCCGGCGCCCCGCGCGGCACCCGGGGCGATCACCGCCAGGTCGGGGGCGAGGCCGCCGGGCGCGGCCCGGAAGTCGATCAGGACCTGCGACAACACCCTTCCGTGGCCCGCCAGTTGGTCCCCGATCTGGACGGCGGCGGCGAGCACGGCCACCCACCGCCGCTCGTCCTGCGGCACCTCGGACATCCCGGCCGCCTCCCTTGCGTACCTGTGGGGCTACGAAAGCTCCGGCGTCCGCAGCGTATTGGCGGTGGCGATCGCCCGCAGCACGGCGGCCGCCTTGTTGCGGCACTCGGTGTCCTCGCCGTGCGGGTCGGAGTCGGCCACCACGCCGGCGCCGGCCTGCACGTACGCGGTGCCGTCGCGCAGCACAGCGGTCCGGATCGCGATCGCGGTGTCGGAGTCGCCGGCGAAGTCCAGGTAGCCGACGCAGCCGCCGTACAGGCCCCGGCGGGTGGGCTCCAGCTCCTCGATGATCCGCATCGCCCGGGGCTTGGGCGCGCCCGAGAGGGTGCCGGCCGGGAAGCACGCCGTCAGCACGTCGAAGGCGGTCCGCCCGGGCGCCACCTTGCCGGTGACGGTCGAGACGATGTGCATGACGTGGCTGTAGCGCTCGATGTGCATGAAGTCGACCACCTCGACGCTGCCCGGCTCGCAGACCCGGCCGAGGTCGTTGCGGCCCAGGTCGACCAGCATCAGGTGCTCGGCGCGCTCCTTGGGGTCGGCGAGCAGCTCGGCGGCCAGCGCCGCGTCCTCGTGCGGGCTCGCGCCGCGGTGGCGGGTGCCGGCGATCGGGTGCAGCATCGCCTCGCCGTCGGTGACCTTGACCAGCGCCTCCGGGCTGGAGCCGACCACGTCGAAGCCGCCCTCCGCGCCGCCGTCGGGGCCCGGGAAGCGGAACAGGTACATGTACGGGCTCGGGTTGGTGGTGCGCAGCACCCGGTAGACGTCCAGCGCGGAGGCCGGGCAGGGTGCCTCGAAGCGCTGCGAGGGCACGACCTGGAAGGCCTCGCCGGCCCGGATCCGCTCCTTGATCACGTCCACCGCGGCCCGGTAGGGCGCGCCGCCGAACGGCGAGCGGACGTCGCCGGGGCCGGCCGGGGTGAAGGTGGCGAGCCCGGGGTCGACGGGCCTGAGCAGGTCCGCCTCCATCGCGTCGAGCCGGGCCACCGCGTCCGCGTGGGCCTCGTCGACGCCGCTGGCGAGGTCGTTGTGGTTGACGGCGTTGGCGATCAGCAGCACCGTGCCGTCGACGTGGTCCAGCACGGCGAGGTCGGTGGCGAGCAGCATCGTCAGCTCGGGGAGCCCGAGGTCGTCCGGGTTGAGGTCCGGCAGCTTCTCCAGGCGGCGCACGACGTCGTAGCCGAGGTAGCCGACCAGGCCGCCGGTGAGCGGCGGCAGGCCGTCGTCGGAGTGCCGGGGGGTGTGCAGGGCCTCCAGGGCCGCGCGCAGCACCTCCAGCGGGTCCCCGCCGGTGGGGATGCCGACCGGCGGGGCGCCGAGCCAGCGGGCGTCGCCGTCCGGGCCGACGGTGAGGGTGGCGGCGCTGCGCACGCCGACGAAGGAGTAGCGCGACCAGCTGCGGCCCTGCTCGGCGGACTCCAGCAGGAAGGTGCCGGGCCGCTCGCCGGCCAGGCTGCGGTAGAGGCCGATCGGGGTGAGGCCGTCCGCGAGGAGCCTGCGGGTGACCGGGATGACCCGGGTGTCGACGGCGAGCTTGCGGAAGGCTTCGAGGTCCATGGCGGGCGGCACCTTCAGGGTCGGAGGCTTTGGTGTGGTCAGGCGAGCGGGAGCACGTCGGCGTCGAAGCAGGTGCGGTCGCCGGTGTGGCAGGCGGCACCGGTCTGGTCGACCTTGACCAGCAGGGTGTCGCCGTCGCAGTCGAGCGCCACCGACTTGACCGCCTGGACGTGCCCGGAGGTGTCGCCCTTGACCCAGTACTCGCGGCGGCTGCGGCTCCAGTAGGTGCAGCGGCCGGTGGTGAGCGTGCGGTGCAGCGCCTCGTCGTCCATCCAGCCGAGCATCAGCACCTCGCCGGTGTCGTGCTGCTGCGCGATGGCCGGCAGCAGGCCGTCCTCGGTGCGCTTGAGGCGGGCCGCGATCGCGGGGTCCAGGGCGGTGGTGCCGGGGGCGGCGGGTGTGGTGGACATGGGGACATTGTGTCAGCCCGGCCGGGGCGCCCGGTGCGCCGTCCGCATCGCGGCCGGCGCAGGTCAGCGGGGCCGCTCGCAGCCGGCGGGCCAGATCCGGTGGACGAACAGCCCGGCCCCCTGAGCCAGTGCGGCCACCCGGGCCGGCCCGTTGCCGGGCTCGCCGTCCCACGGTTCTCCGTCCCAGACGGCGATCAGCTCGTCGATCATGCCGACCAGCGCCCGCCCGGTGTCGTCGCCGAGGCCCCCGCGCTCGGCCGCGGCCAGCCGGTGGACGGCGTTCGCCTCGTTCATCAGCTCCAGCCGGGTGGCCCGGTGGTGGTCGTCGGCGCGGCCGACGAGCGGCGCACTCGCGGGGACGATGATCTCCAGCTTGCCGCCGTGCTCCAGGACGGACCGGGCGAACCAGGTGTCCGGCCCCTCGTCGGCGCAGGTGACGCCGACGAGCTCGTACGAGCCGAAGGTGGTGACCAGCTGCCAGAGGTCGCCGCGGACCAGCATCTCCGTGATGCCGCCCGACAGGCCCTGGTGTCCGGTGATTCCGACGCGCATTCCCAACTCCCGGGATCGTGTCGTGCCGCCCGGGAGCCTACCCAATGGGGGGACGAGTTCGGCCAACCACCTGCCGCGGAGCACCGGTTTGGGCCATCCTCATGGCCATGACCTCCGAGCAGCCGCCGTCCGCAGCCGCCGACCCGCGCCCGTCCCGCGGCCTGGTCCTCACCGTCGCGGCGGTCCTCGTCGCCCTGCTCGCGGTGGTGGCGACCGTCATGCTCTGGCCCGACGACAAGAAGCCGGCCGCCGCACCTCCCCCGCCCACCCCCGCGACCACGGCCACCGCGACGCCGACCCCCACCCCGACGCCCACGCCCACCCCGACCCCCACCCCGCCGTACGCCTTCTTCCCGGTCGGCACCTGCTTCGACCACCCGCAGCTCAGCCCGGCGATCGTCCGGTCCGAGGAACGGCCCTGCACCGGCGAACACGACGGCGAGGTGATCGCCGACCTCAAGCTGCCCGAGGGCCTCACCGGCGACCTCAAGATCAACCTCGCGATCCTCGACGGCTGCAAGGCCGCCGAGACCGCCGCCAAGGCCCGCCAGGGCGACGCCCGCACCTACTACGGCCGCCCGGTCGGCCCGACCATGGCCAACTACCAGCAGGGCTGGCGGGACTACACGTGCGCGCTGACCCTCAGCAACCGCCAGGGCGGCCCCAAGCTCACCGGCCACCTCCGCTGAGCCCACCACGTTCTAAGGTGACGCCATGTCGAACCACGCCCTCGCCGAGCGTCACCGCCTCGCCGAACTCCTGGCCGCCGCCGGGCCGGACGCCCCCACCCTCTGCGCCGGGTGGACCACCCGCGACCTCGCCGCCCACCTGGTGATCCGCGAACGCCGGGCGGACGCGGCCCCCGGCATCCGCGTCGGCGCCCTCGCGGGCTGGACCCACCGGGTGCAGTCGGCCTACGCCGAGCGCCCGTACGACGAGCTGGTCGGCCTCTTCCGCTCCGGCCCGCCGGTGTTCTCCTTCTTCGCGCTCCCCGGCGCGGACGAAGCGGCCAACACCGTCGAGTACTTCGTGCACGCCGAGGACGTCCTGCGAGCGGCCGACGACTGGACCCCCCACCCCGTCCCGCCCGGCCGCTCCGAGGCCCTGTGGCGCCGCCTCCCCCTCCTCGCCCGCTTCGAAGCCGGCCGCCGCTCCCCCGTCCGCCTCGAACTCCACCACCCCGACGGCCGCACCGTCACCGCCGGCCCCACCGGCGCCCCGGTCGTCCGCATCACCGGCGAGCCGGCCGACCTGATCCTCTTCACCTACGGCCGCGGCGCCCGCACGACCCTCACCGTCGACGGCCCCTCGGACGCCGTCGAGGCCCTCCGCCACGCCCTGCCCCTGCCCCCTCGGTAGCGCGCCCGATGATCCGCGGTGGGGGGGGGGGGGCCGCCGGCCGGGGCGCGCCCACCCCCCCCCCCCCCCCCCCCCCACCCCCCGCCCCCCCCCGCGCCCCCCCCCCCCCCCCCCCCCCGCGCCCCCCCCCCCCGCGCCCCCCCACCCCCCCACCCCGAGCGCACCCGCGCGACGACGACACCCGGCCGCCCGTCCGGAACCGGCCGACCACGTGCGGGAAGTCGACCGCGCCGACTTCCCGCGCACGGGCCTCGGCATCGCCGGGGATGCCCCGTTCGAGGGACCGGCCCGACCCGCCCCATCCCGTCCCGGCTGCGATTGTCAGTGGCCCGGTGCAGACTCTCAGGTGGCCGGGGAGGGGGCGTGCGCGCGCCTGTCGGAAACCGCTCCGGTCAGTTCTCCGTCGAAGGGGCACCACCTCATGCTCACCACCGACTTCCCCGCCGGTTCGCCCTGCTGGATCGACCTGGGCAGCCCGGACATCCCCGCCACCACCGAGTTCTACGACAAGGTCTTCGGCTGGACGTTCCAGTCGGCCGGCCCGGAGACGGGCGGCTACGGTTTCCTCCAGCTGGACGGCAAGACCGTCGGCGCCGTCGGCCCGCTCGACGAGGGCGACCAGTCCACCTGGACGACGTACTTCCGCACCCCCGACGTGGACGCCGCCGTCAAGACCGCCGAGCAGGCCGGCGGCACGGTGCTCGTCCCGCCGATGGACGTCATGGGCGAGGGCCGCTTCGCCCAGGTCACCGACCCGCAGGGTGCCCGGTTCGCGCTGTGGGAGGCCGGCAACACCAAGGGCCTGGACGCCGTCTCGACCGACAGGACCATGTGCTGGTCCGAACTGCACACCTCCGACCAGGACGCCGGCTTCGCGTTCTACGAGACCCTGTTCGGCTGGCGGGTGGAGAACTTCGAGCCGTCCCCGGGCATGAGCTACCGGGTGGTCTCGACCGCCGAGGGCGACCAGCAGGAGACGAGCTTCGGCGGCATCGCCCCGGTGATGGACGCGGCCCAGCCGTCCGCCTGGACGCCGTACTTCGCCGCCGACGACGTGGACGCGCTGATCGCCAAGGCGACGGCGGCCGGCGGCACGGTGCTGATGCCCGCCGCGGACGTGGAGAACGTCGGCCGGATCGCCTGGCTCGCGGACCCGAACGGCGCCCCCTTCGCGCTGATCAAGGGCGAGCCCCGGCAGTAGCGGCACAACGAGCAGGGCCCGCCACCAGGGACGGTGGCGGGCCCTCCTCGACGCGCAGAACGCGTCACCGTACCGGGTGCCCGGCCTCCCGCAGCGCGTTCTTGACCTCGCCGATCCGCAGGTCCCCGAAGTGGAAGACGCTCGCCGCGAGCACCGCGTCCGCGCCCGCCTCGACGGCCGGGGCGAAGTCGGCGAGCTTGCCGGCGCCGCCGGAGGCGATCACCGGCACGGAGACGGCCTTGCGCACGGCCCGGATCAGGTCCAGGTCGTAGCCGTCCTTGGTGCCGTCGGCGTCCATCGAGTTGAGCAGGATCTCGCCCGCGCCCAACTCGGCCGCGCGGCCCGCCCATTCGACCGCGTCGAGGCCGGTGCCGCGGCGCCCGCCGTGCGTGGTGACCTCGAAGCCGGACTCGGTCTCGGTGCCGGGAGGGCAGCGCCGGGCGTCGACCGACAGCACCAGCACCTGCCGCCCGAACCGCTGGGCGATCTCCCGCACGAGCTCCGGCCTGGCGATGGCCGCGGTGTTGACGCCCACCTTGTCCGCGCCGGCCCGCAGCAGCTTGTCGACGTCCTCGACGGCGCGGATGCCGCCGCCGACGGTGAGCGGGATGAACACCTGCTCGGCGGTGCGGCGGACCACGTCGTAGGTGGTCTCGCGGTCGCCGGAGGAGGCGGTGATGTCGAGGAAGGTGAGCTCGTCGGCGCCCTCGGCGTCGTAGAGCTTGGCCATCTCGACCGGGTCGCCGGCGTCGCGCAGGTTCTGGAAGTTGACGCCCTTGACCACCCGCCCGGCGTCGACGTCCAGGCAGGGGATGACACGTACTGCAAGGGTCACGGCTGATTGCCTTCCGGGGCTTCCAGGGTCTTTGCCAGCCCGGTGCGGTACGCGTCGATCTCGACCTCGACCATCATCCGGGAGTCGATCAGGCCCTCGACCACCACCATGGTGGCCACCGGGCGGGCGGCGTCGAAGAGCTGACGGTGGGCGCGGCCCACCTCCTCGGCGTCGCGGACGTGGGTGATGTACATCCGGGTGCGGACGACGTCGTCCGCCGTCAGACCGTACGCGGCCAGGGCCGTGAGCCCGACGCCGAACGCGGCGAGCGTCTGCCCGTACGGGTCGCCCTCGTGCTCGATCCGGCCGTCCACCCAGGCGGTGGAGCCGGCCACGTGCACGTGGTCGCCCGCGACGACCGCGCGCGAGTAGCCGAACTCGTCCTCCCAGGGGGAGAATCCGGCGACCCGGCCGCGTACGATCCGACGTTCCGTCATCCTGTAACCGTCTCTTCCGTCATCGGCGGCGTCGGCCTCACCTCGGCCCGACGCCGGCCCGACATCGGCGGCATCAGCCCGAAACCGCCGCCAGGGCCTCTTCGAGGGTGAACTTCTGCTCGTACAGTGCCTTGCCCACGATGGCGCCCTCGACACCCTCGCCGACGAGGCCGGCGATGGCGCGCAGGTCGTCCAGCGAGGAGACGCCGCCGGAGGCGACGACCGGGCGGTCGGTGGCGGCGCAGACGTCGCTCAGCAGCTGGAGGTTGGGGCCGGTGAGGGTGCCGTCGCGGTTGACGTCGGTGACGACGTAGCGGGCGCAGCCCTCCTGGTTCAGGCGGTCCAGGACGTCGAAGAGCTGCCCGCCGTCGCGGGTCCAGCCGCGGCCGCGCAGGGTGGTGCCGACGACGTCGAGGCCGACGGCGATCTTGTCGCCGTGCTCGGCGATGGCCTTGGCGACCCACTCGGGGGCCTCCAGGGCGGCGGTGCCGAGGTTGACGCGGGTGCAGCCGGTGGCGAGGGCGCGGGCGAGCGACTCGTCGTCGCGGATGCCGCCGGACAGCTCGACCTTGATGTCCAGCCGGCCGGTGACCTCGCGCAGCAGCTCGTAGTTGCTCCCGGTCCCGAAGGCGGCGTCCAGGTCGACCAGGTGCAGCCACTCGGCGCCGGCGTTCTGCCAGGCGAGTGCGGCGGCGAGCGGCTCGCCGAAGGAGGTCTCGGTGCCGGAGGCGCCCTTGACCAGACGGACGGCCTGGCCGTCCCGGACATCGACGGCAGGCAGCAGCTCAAGGCTCATCAGTAACAACTCTCAGACGGTCAGAGGGTGTTGACCCAGTTGGTCAGCAGGGCGGCGCCGGCGTCGCCGGACTTCTCGGGGTGGAACTGGGTGGCCCACAGCGGCCCGTTCTCGACGGCCGCGACGAACGGCTGCCCGTGGGTGGCCCAGGTGACGAGCGGGGCGTGGATGCGCGCGCTGTGCGCCTCCAGCTCCCAGTGCCGCACGCCGTAGGAGTGCACGAAGTAGAAGCGGGTCTGCGGGTCGAGGCCGGCGAACATCCGGCTGCCCTCGGGCACGTCCACGGTGTTCCAGCCCATGTGCGGGACGACCGGGGCGTCCAGCGGCTCGACGGTGCCCGGCCACTCGTCGCAGCCGGCCGTCTCCACGCCGTGCTCGACCCCCTTCTCGAAGAGGATCTGCATGCCGACGCAGATGCCCATGACCGGGCGGCCCCCGGCGAGCCGGCGGCCGATGATCCACTCGCCGCGGACCGACTTGAGGCCGCGCATGCACGCCTCGAAGGCGCCGACGCCGGGAACGAGCAGGCCGTCCGCGGCCATCGCCGTGTCGAAGTCGGAGGTCACGGTGACGGTGGCGCCGGTGCGCTCCAGGGCCCGCTGCGCGGAGCGCAGGTTGCCCGATCCGTAGTCGAGGACGACGACGTTCTTGCCCATGTTCAGGTGTCCAGTCTCTCTGCGTACGCGCGCACTACAGGCGCATGGCGCCGGCGGCCAGGCACATCACGGAGCCGATCGCGAGCACCAGGATGACGCCCTTCGGCAGCTTCTGCTTCCAGAACGAGATCACCCCGCCGGCCAGGAAGAGGCCGACGAAGAGGAGAGCCACGGCGGTCTTGCTCACAGTGCACCCTTGGTCGAGGGGAGGATGCCGGCCGCGCGCGGGTCGCGCTCGGAGGCGTAGCGCAGGGCCCGTGCGAGCGCCTTGAACTGGCACTCGACGATGTGGTGCGCGTTGCGACCGTACGGCACGTGGACGTGGAGGGCTATCTGCGCCTGGGCCACGAAGGACTCCAGGATGTGCCGGGTCATCGTGGTGTCGTAGCTGCCGATCATCGGCGCCATGTGCTCCGGCTCGGTGTGCACCAGGTAGGGGCGGCCGGAGAGGTCGACGGTGACCTGGGCGAGCGACTCGTCCAGCGGCACCGTGCAGTTGCCGAAGCGGTAGATGCCGACCTTGTCGCCGAGCGCCTGCTTGAAGGCGGCGCCGAGCGCGAGGGCGGTGTCCTCGATGGTGTGGTGGGTGTCGATGTGCAGGTCGCCGTCGGTCTTGACGGTGAGGTCGAACAGACCGTGGCGACCGAGCTGGTCGAGCATGTGGTCGTAGAACCCGACGCCCGTGGAGATGTCGGTCTTGCCGGTGCCGTCGAGGTCGATCTCGACCAGGACCGAGGTCTCCTTGGTGGTGCGCTCAACGCGTCCGATGCGGGACATACGGGGTTACAGCTCCTTGATCACAGTGCGAACGGCGTCCAGGAAGGCGTCGTTCTCGGCCGGCGTGCCGGCGGTGACGCGAAGCCACCCCGGGACACCGTTGTCACGGACCAGGACGCCCTGGTCGAGGATGGCCTGCCAGACGGCGTGGGTGTCGGCGAAGCGGCCGAACTGGACGAAGTTGGCGTCCGAGTCGGTCACCTCCAGGCCGAGCCCGCGCAGCGAGTCCACCAGGCGGTCGCGCTCCTCCTTGAGCCGCCCGACGTACCCGAGCAGGGTGTCGGTGTGCTCCAGGCAGGCCAGCGCGGTGGCCTGGGTGACGGCCGACAGGTGGTAGGGCAGGCGGACCAGCTGGACCGCGTCCACCACGGCCGCGTCGGCGGCCAGGTAGCCGAGGCGCAGGCCGGCCGCGCCGAAGGCCTTGGACATGGTGCGGGTGACCACCAGGTTGGGGCGGCCCTCGATGAGCGGCAGCAGCGAGGCGCGGTGCGAGAACTCGACGTAGGCCTCGTCGACGACGACCAGGCTGGGCCGGGCCGCCTGGGCGGCCTCGTACAGGCGCAGCACGACGTCGGCGGCCACCGCGGTGCCCGTGGGGTTGTTCGGCGAGCAGACGAAGACCACGTCGGGCCTGTGCTCGGCGATCGTGGCGACGGCCGCGTCCACGTCGATGGTGAAGTCGTCGTTGCGCGGGCCGGAGATCCACTCGGTGCCGGTGCCCCGGGAGATGAGGGCGTGCATCGAGTAGGACGGCTCGAAGCCGAGCGCGCGGCGGCCGGGGCCGCCGAAGGTCTGGAGGAGCTGCTGGAGCACCTCGTTGGAGCCGTTGGCGGCCCAGACCTGCTCGCGGGCCACCGGGAAGCCGGTGGTGCGACTCAGGTAGGCCGCGAGCCCCTCGCGCAGCTCGACCGCGTCGCGGTCGGGGTAGCGGTTGAGCCCCCGGGCGGCCTCGGCGACTCGCTCGGCGATCCGGGCGACCAGTTCCTCCGGCAGCGGGTACGGGTTCTCGTTGGTGTTGAGCTGTACCGGCACGTCCAACTGCGGCGCGCCGTACGGAGACTGGCCCCGCAGCTCGTCCCGGATGGGAAGGTCGTCAATGCGAGTGGTGCGCGTCACGAGCCGGGAACCGTCCAATCGAACCGAGCCTTGATGGCGTCGCCGTGCCCCGGCAGGTCTTCCGCGTCGGCCAGGTTGACGACGTGCGCGGCGATGTCCGCGAGCGCGTCCCGGTCGTACTCGACGACCTGGACGCCGCGCAGGAAGGTCTGCACCGACAGGCCGGACGAGTGGCAGGCGCAGCCGCCGGTGGGCAGGACGTGGTTGGAGCCGGCCGCGTAGTCGCCCAGCGAGACGGGCGTCCAGCGGCCGATGAAGATCGCGCCCGCGTTGCGGACCTTCGCGGCCACCGCGTGCGCGTCCCGGGTCTGGATCTCCAGGTGCTCGGCGGCGTAGGCGTTGACGACGGTCAGGCCCTGCTCCAGGTCGTCGACCAGGATGATGCCGGACTGCCGGCCGCCGAGCGCCTCGGCGACGCGCTCGCCGTGCTTGGTCCGCGCGACCTGCACGGCCAGCTCGGCCTCGACCGCGTCGGCCAGCGCCGGCGAGTCGGTGACCAGCACCGAGCCGGAGGTCGGGCCGTGCTCGGCCTGGCTGATCAGGTCGGCGGCGACGTCGGACGGCAGCGCGCTGTCGTCGGCGAGGACGGCGATCTCGGTCGGGCCGGCCTCGGAGTCGATGCCGATCCGGCCGGCGAAGTAGCGCTTGGCGGCGGCGACGTAGATGTTGCCCGGGCCGGTGACCATGTTCACCGGCGCGCACTCCTCGGTGCCGAGCGCGAACATCGCGACCGCCTGGGCGCCGCCGACGGAGTACACCTCGTCCACGCCGAGCAGCGCGCAGGCCGCCAGGATCGTCGGGTGCACCCGGCCGCCGCCCCACCTACTGTTCAGAGGGGCCTTCTGCGGCGGCGAGGTGACGGCGATGCCCCGGACGCCCGCCTCCTGGGCCGGCACGACGTTCATCACGACGGACGACGGGTACACCGCCAGCCCGCCCGGCACGTACAGCCCGACCCGGTCCACCGGCACCCAGCGCTGGGTGACGGTGCCGCCCGGCACCACCTGCGTGGTGTGCTCGGTGCGGCGCTGGTCCGCGTGCACGGCCCGGGCGCGGCGGATCGACTCCTCCAGCGCGGCGCGCACCTTCGGGTCCAGCGTCTCCAGGGCCTCGGTGAGCTGCTCGGCCGGGACACGGGTCGACTCCAGCCGGACGCCGTCGAAGCGCTCGGTGATCTCGATCAGCGCCGCGACCCCGCGATGGTGCACGTCCTCGGCGATCGGCCGCACCTTCTCCAGGGCGGCCGCCACGTCGAACTCGGCACGGGGCAGCAGGTCACGCGGGTCGTCCAGCGAGCCGCGGAGGTCGATTCGAGAGATCACGCCACCCAGTGTAAGGAGTGGCCGAAACCACTGGTCCCGCATTTCACTCCGTGATACGAAAGGCGAGACGACCGGGGGGACGGGGGAAAGCATGGCGGAGCGCGCGCCGGAGGACTGGACCGACACGGAAAAGGAACTCTGGGAGGCCTTCCGCCAGGGGGACGTCTTCGACCGCCGGGCCCGGAAATCAGCCGAGGACGACCCCTACGGCGACGCCGAATGGGGCTCCGAGCGCACCGTCCGCGCCGAGATCCTGGCCCGCCTGCTGCTGGCCGGCCCCACCGCCGCCCCGGGCCGGGTCTCCTCCCTGCGGATGAACGGCGTCAACGTCACCGGCGCGCTCAACCTCGCCGGCGGCCGGATCAACCAGTACGTCGAGCTGTACGGCTGCCGCTTCGAACACAAGGTCCTGATGTCCGAGGCCGAGGCCAGCACCGTCCGGATGGTCGACTGCCTGATACCCCGCCTGGAGGCCTCCCGGCTGGCCACCACCGGCGACCTCCACCTCGCGCGCTGCCGCATACCGGAGGGCGTCCGGCTCACCGACGCCAAGATCGGCACCGACCTGCTGCTCAACGTGACCCGTCTCGGCTCCGACCGCTACGGACGCGCGCTCTCCGCCGACGGCATGACCGTCCACCAGGACTTCGAGGCCGACCGGATCGAGGTCCACGGCGAGCTCAGCCTGCGCACCGCCCGCATCGGCGGCCGGCTCTCGCTGCGCGGCGCCCAGCTCCACGCCGTCCCGGACAACCGGATCTGCCTCAACGCCGTCCGGATCACCGTCGGCCACACCGCCTACCTCACCAGCTCCGCCGACGGCGGCTGGTTCGGCTCCCGCGGCTACTACGGCTCCGGCTACGGCCAGACCGCGCCGGCCGGCGCCCCCAGCACCCCGTTCCGCGCCCACGGCCAGGTGCGGCTGTCCGACGCCCGCTTCGACGGCGCCTGCCTGATCTCGGGCGAGTTCCACCTGGACGGCGACGACGAGCTCTCGCTGCGCCGCATCCACACCCCCGAACTGCGCTTCACCTGCCGCATGCGGCCCACCGGCCCGGTCTCGCTCTCCCGCGCCCGGGTCGGCAACCTCGTCGACACCCCGGACGCCTGGCCGCTCGGCAAGCACCTCGGCCTCACCGGCTTCACCTACGAGGTCCTGCGCCCGGCCGCGCCGTTCACCGTCCAGCAGCGCATCGCCTGGCTGGAGGGCTCCACCGTCGACTTCCAGCCCGAGTCCTACGAGCAGCTCGCCGCGGCCATGCGCCGCGACGGCGCCGACGACGACGCCCGCGAGGTGCTCTACGCCAAGCAGCGCCGCCGCCGCGAGACGCTCCCGCTGCCCGCCCGGATCTGGGGCACCGTCCAGGACGTCAGCGTCGGCTACGGCTTCCGCCCCGGCCGCGCCGCCCTGTGGCTGCTCCTCGCCTGGGCCCTCGGCAGCGTGTTCTTCGCCACCCACCCGCTCAACCCGCTGAAGGCCGACGAGCGCCCGAACTGGAACCCGGTGCTGTACACGCTCAACCAGCTCCTGCCGATCGTCGACCTCAACCAGGGCGCGTGGAACCCCGGCGGCCTCGCCCAGTGGGTCTCCGCCGGCCTCGTCGTGGTCGGCTGGCTGCTCGCCACCACCGTCGTCGCGGGCGCCACGCGGATGCTCCAGCGCGGGTGAGCCGGACTCCGGCGCGGGCGACCGCGACGAACCCCGTGACAAACCCCGCGACAAGGCCGGGGCCCGGGGAACTACGCTGTCGGCCGTGACAGAACGGCTGCCGCTCTTCCCGCTGAACACCGTGCTCTACCCGGGCCTCGTGCTGCCCCTGAACGTCTTCGAGGAGCGCTACCGCCGTCTCGTCGCCGACCTGCTCGAACAGCCGGAGGACGAGCCGCGCCGCTTCGGCGTGCTCGCGATCAAGGACGGCCGCGAGGTCGCCCCGGTCCGCCCCGACGAGGGCCCGGCGGGCCCGCTGGACGGCCTCGGCACGTTCACCGGGGACGCCCTGGAGGCGATCCACCGCGTCGGCTGCGTCGCCGACGTCGCCTCCGTCCAGGACCAGCCCGACGGCCGGTACGAGCTCCTGGTCACCGGCACCACCCGGTTCCTGCTGCGCGACGTGGACGCCTCCGGTCCGTACCTGACCGGTGAGATCGAGCCGATCGAGGAGCGGCCCGGCGAGGGCTCCGGCGCCCTCGCCGCCGAGGTCGAGCGGGCGTTCCGCGCCTACCAGAAGCGGCTGGCCGGCGCCCGCGAGGCCAGCACCGTCGGCCACCAGGAGCTCCCCGACGACCCGCAGGTGCTCTCCTACCTGGTCGCCGCCGCCTCGGTGTTCGAGACGCCGGTCAAGCAGCGGCTGCTGGCCTGTCCCGACACCGCCCAGCGGCTGCGCACCGAACTCGACCTGCTGCGCCGCGAGACGGCCGTGCTCAGCTGGCTGCCGTCGCTGCCCGCGGTGGACCTGACCCGCCAGTCGTTCAGCCCCAACTGACCTCCGCCGAACCCCGTGTGACCCGAGGAGCTCCCGTGGCCAGGAAGCCGAAGAAGGGCGGCCAGGGCACCCCGGCCACCGTCGCCCTGGAGACCGCCGCCGTCCCGTTCACCGTGCACTCCTACGAGCACGACCCGGCCGCCGCCTCCTACGGCGGCGAGGCCGCCGAGGCCATGGGCGTCCCCGCCGAACGGGTCTTCAAGACCCTGGTCGCCGACGTGGACGGCGTCCTGACCGTCGGTGTGGTCCCGGTCGCCGGCCAGCTCGACCTCAAGGCGCTGGCCGCCGCCGCGGGCGGCAAGCGCGCCGCCATGGCCGACCCGGCCGCCGCCGAACGCAGCAGCGGCTACGTCCGCGGCGGCATCTCCCCGCTGGGCCAGCGCCGCCCGCTGCGGACGGTCGTCGACGAGGGCGCGATGACGCACCCGACGATCTACGTGTCGGCGGGCCGCAGGGGCCTGGAAGTGGAACTGGCCCCGACCGACCTGATCACCCTGACCAAGGCGACGACCGCCCCCATCGCCCGCTGAGGCGGCCTGGAAGAGCCGCTACCCGAGACCCGGCCGCCGGCCGTCAGCCCCGCCCTGCTCCCCCGCCGGCCCGTCCTTCACGTCCGGCCCCGCGTGCCCGTCCAGCCCCGCGTGCCCGTCCAGCCCCGCGTGCCCGTCCAGCCCGGCCTGCCCGTCCAGCCCGGCCTGCCCGACCGCCCCCTCCAGCGGAGGCTGCCCGTACGGCCCCGCCCAGTACGGCGGCGGGTCCTCCTCGCGCTTGCCGAACGCCGCCGACAGCAGGAGCAGCAGCACCATCGCCGCCATCGGCCAGGCCAGCAGGGCGCCGTGCGCCCCCAGGTCGATGTCCGCGTAGAAGCGTCCCCCGTTGCCGACCCGCCGGGCCTCCCCGATCAGGTCGTGGCTGGGTCCGAACGACCGCCCGAGCCGCCAGGCGCCGAGCGAGCCGAGCAGCCCGCCGACGGCCAGCCCCACCGCGACCGAGATGCCCCCGCCGCGGCGGCGCGTGACGAGGAAGGCCCCGAGCGCCGTGACGATCCCCATGCCGAGCCCGACGAGCACGAACACCGCGTCGGCCCCGGCGCGCTGCTCGCCCTCGGGGTCGGCGTACAGGATCCGGTCCCCGTCGACGACCAGCGGCACCTTGGGCGCCAGCCAGGCCCACAGCCCGGCCATGGCGAGCCCGAGGACCGCGCACACGACCACCGTCGCGGCACCGATCCGCAGCTCCGACATCAGCCGGTCCACCGGCGAGCTCTCGGCCTTGGAGACGCCCCCGATCCCCTCCGGGAGCGGCGGCAGCCCGGCGACGTCGTGGGTCTGCGGCGGCGCGAACGGGTTGGCGTCCGGCACCGCGGGCACGTCGTCGCGGGTGGGATCCGGAGGTGTGTTCGGTACGGTCACGGACCCCATCGTTTCACGATCGCGCCCCGGAGGGACCGCCGCCCGGGTGCCGCGGCCGTGCGCCCTACCGGGAGACGGCCCGCCGGTACGCCCAGGTGGCGATCGCCAGCGACACGACGCCCACCCCCGCGCAGACCGCGAGGTCACCCGCGACCAGCGCCCAGTCCGGGTCGGCCGTGAACGTACGGGCGAAGGCCTCCACGCCGTACGTGGACGGCAGCAGGTCGCGCAGCCACAGCACCGGCTGCGGCAAGTGGTCCACCGGCAGGACGCCGAGCAGCAGCGCCGCGGACATCCCGAGCTGCCCGAGCATGGTGGCGATCTCCTGCCGCGGCGCGAGCAGCCCGCAGGCCGCGCCGAGCCCGGACAGCGCGGCCCCGGCGAGCGGCACCACCGCGAGCAGCACCCACAGCTGGCCGAGCGGCAGCCCGAACATGACCGCGCCCACCGCCGCCGTCACCACCGTGCCGGGCAGCGTGAACGACGCGTACGCCCCGGCCGCGCCCAGCACCACGGAGGCCGCCGGCACCGGCAGCGTCGCGTAGTGGTCGAGGCCGCCGGTGGCCCGCAGCTTCCCGAAGTACTGCGCGAGCAGGTTGAGCGCGACGAACGCCACCACCAGCACGCTGGACCCGGCGACCACCGACCGCGCGGCCGAGTTCTGCCCGGGGTCGACGACGCCCCGCATCATCACGAGGATGCCGAGGGACTGGAACGTCGCCACGAACAGCAGCGGGATCCGCGCCACCCGGGCGCGGGCGAGCTGTGCCCGGTAGACGGCCGCGAGCGCGGGCAGCAGCCGCGCCGCGGGGGCGAGCGGGGCGGGCGCGGGGCCCGGGTCGGCGGCGGTCCGGGGCGGCACCGAGAGCAGCGTCACTTGGCCAGTCCTCCGTGGCGGCCGCCCAGCTTGAGGTAGGCGTCCTCAAGGCTCGGCGTGGCGAGGGTGAAGTCGTCGAGGGCGGCGAAGGCCGGGCCGGTGGTGACGGCGGCGACGAGTTCGCGGGCCTGCTCGGGGCTGGTGCGCACGGTCCAGCGGCGGCCGGTGCGCTCGGCCCGTTCGGCGAGCTCGGCGACGGCCGGCACGCCGACCGGGGCCTCGTCCCGCCACACCAGGTCGAGCCGGACGTCGCCGTCCACGAGGGCCTTGAGCCCGCCCGGCGTGTCACAGGCGATGACCCGTCCCTCGTCGACCACGGCGACCCGGTCGAGGACGGTCTCCGCCTCGATGACGTTGTGGGTGACGAGCAGCACGGTGGTGCCGCGCTCGGCCCGGCGCCGGTCGACGGCGGCCCAGACGGCGCGGCGGGCGACGGGGTCCATCCCGGTGGTGGGCTCGTCGAGCACCAGCAGCGGCCGCTCCCCCACCAGCGCGGCGCCGAAGCACGCGAGGCGGCGCTGCCCGCCGGAGAGCTTGGCGAGCGGCCGGCCGGCGATCGGCTCCAGCCCCAGTTCGGTCAGCATCTCGCCGGCCTCGGCCCGGGCCTGCGCCCGGCTGAGCCCGCGCAGCCGTCCGGTGGTCTCGGCGGCGAGCGCGACGGTCAGTTCGTCGAGGGCGGTGGACTCCTGCCCGAGGTACCCGAGCAGGCGGGCGGCCAGCTCGGGGTGGCGCACGACGTCGTGCCCGAAGAGTTCGATCGAGCCGGAGTCGGGGCGCAGCAGCCCGCAGAGCTGGCGCACGAGGGTGGACTTGCCGGCGCCGTTGGGTCCGAGCAGCCCGAAGATCTCACCCGTCCGGACGGTCAGCGTGATCCCGTCGTTGGCCCGGATGCCGGTGGCCGCGGAGCCGCGTCCGGCGCGGTAGGTCTTCACCAGGTCGCGGACGGCGCAGCACGGCAGGCCGCCCCTGGGTGCTCGCCCTGCCGCCGTCTCGTTCACGACGGACGACTTTACGCGCTCACACGGGCGAACCGGACAAGGGGGCCCGTCGGGCCTGCCTGCGGACTCCCGCCCGCCGTGCGACGCCCGGGACCGGCCGCGCCCTCAGTCGTCGACGACCATCGACCCGCCCGGCACCCGGGACGCGAGCTCCTTCCAGAACCCGGCCCGGATCGCGTACCTGTCGTGCTCGTCGATCTGGTCGTCCTTGTGCGCGAGCAGCCCGAACCGGGCCGCGTAGCGCAGGAGTTCGCCGTCGACGCGGTGCGGGATGCGCGGGTAGTCGGGCCACAGCACGGTGAGCCGCTCGACGTCGCCGAGGCGCTCGCTCCAGCGGCGGGCGAAGACCTGCCCGACCTCGTGGGCGTCGCCGCCGATGGAGGTGATGTCCTCCTCGCGGTCGGCCCAGCGCTGTTCGGCGGTGGTGAGCTGGGCGAGCGTCGGCAGGCTGTCGCCGGCGGTGACGGCGGGCTCGGGGGCGGGCCGGTCGACCCAGCCGCGGTCGGAGGACCAGCGCAGCACCGGGCCGGTGTGGGCGGCGCTGCCGTTCGCGGTGGCGACGGGCGCGGCGGCGGTGCGCCCGGCGAGGTCCTTGGGGGTGGGCACGACCTTGAGCGCGGTGGCCGGCTGCGGCCGCCCGTTGGTGGCGGCCGGGGCGACGGGCGCGGGCGCGCCGGCGGCCGGGCGGACCGGTACGGGCCCGGTGGGCGGCACGGCGGCCGGGGGTGCGGCGGGCGGGGCGGCGAGGATCTTGGCAATCTCCTGCCGGGGGCCCTGGCCGGGGGCGGGGAAGACGTTCGCGGTCTCGCGGAGGCTGAACGAGTTCTCGATCCACTCCCGGTCGAGGACCCGCCGTTCGTCCGCCTCGCCGACGAGGTCCTCGGACTGGTTGAAGTCGCCGTCGGCGGCCTGGAGGGCCCACAGGTGGACGACGACGCCGTGCTCCTTGGCGGACATCATGCCGGGCAGGAGGTCCCCGTCGCCGGTGATCAGCACGACGTCGGCGCAGGCCCGGTTGCGGGCGAGCTCGGAGAGCTCCGCGTGCATGGCGGCGTCCACGCCCTTCTGCACCCAGCGGCCCTCCGCGCGGGTGAGGGCGCCGAGCCGGACGGTCACCCGGGGCAGGACCCGCAGCCGCCGGTGTTCGGGCATCGGGCGCCGGTCGGGGGCGGCGTCGAACCAGTAGATCCGCAGCAGTGGGAGCCCGGTCTCGGCCTCGGCGCGTTCGCGCAGCGCGGTGATCAGCGCGGTGTGGTCGACGGTGACCCGGGAGCGGGACGGGTCGCCGGCGAGCAGGCTGGCGGCGGCGCCCAGCAGGTATCCGGCATCCACCAGAACGACACAGCGATCCATCGCGCACCTCTTTCCGCTCGCCCTCGGGTCAGGCCAGGTGGGCGCGGTCCGCCCGGGGAACGGACGCGGTGGGTGAGGGGGCTTCCGCGACCGCCCGATCGTTGGCTCACCTTTTCCCCATGGTTCGCGCGCCGAACCCCGGGGGACGTCGCGGTCGCGCAACGGCCCTCCCAATGGAAAGCAAAGGCGGGCCCCGTTCAACGACGGGGCCCGCCAAACGTCACGCGGGCTGCGCTTTCGGGGTCCCGGCCCTACGGCTCGCAGGCGTCCCGGCCCTTCGGCTCGCCCGGGTCTCAGCCCTTCAGCTCGGCGGCGACCAGCTCGGCCAGCTGGACGGCGTTGAGCGCGGCGCCCTTGCGCAGGTTGTCGTTGGAGACGAACAGCGACAGCCCGTGCTCCACCGTCTCGTCGGCCCGGATGCGGCCGACGTAGCTCGGGTCCCGACCGGCGGCCTGGAGCGGGGTGGGGATGTCGGACAGCTCGACACCCGGGGCGGCGGCGAGCAGCTCGGCGGCGCGCTCGGGGCTGATCGGACGCTCGAAGCGGGCGTTGATCTGCAGCGAGTGGCCGGAGAAGACCGGAACGCGCACGCAGGTGCCGGCCACCTTGAGCTCGGGGATGCCGAGGATCTTGCGGCTCTCGTGGCGGAGCTTCTGCTCCTCGTCGGTCTCGTTGGAGCCGTCGTCGACGATGGAGCCGGCGAGCGGCACCACGTTGAACGCGATCGGCCGCTGGTAGACCTTGGGCTCGGGGAACTCGACGGCCGAGCCGTCGTGGGCGAGCGCCGAGGCGCCGTCGACGACCTTGGCGGCCTGGTCCTGCAGCTCGGCCACGCCGGCCACGCCGCTGCCGGACACGGCCTGGTAGGTGGAGACGACGAGGGCGGCGAGCCCGGCCTCCTCGTGCAGCGGGCGCAGCACGGGCATGGCGGCCATGGTGGTGCAGTTCGGGTTGGCGATGATGCCCTTGGGCCGGTCGGCGACGGCCTCCGGGTTGACCTCGGAGACGACCAGCGGGACCTCGGGGTCGCGGCGCCAGGCGGAGGAGTTGTCGATGACGACCGCGCCGGCCGCGGCGACCTTGGGGGCGAGGGCCTTGGAGGTGCTGCCGCCGGCCGAGAAGATCACGATGTCCAGGCCGCTGTAGTCGGCCGTGGCCGCGTCCTCGACGGTGACCTCGGTGCCCTGCCACGGCAGCGTGCGGCCGGCCGAGCGGGCCGAGGCGAACAGCCGCAGCTGCTCCACCGGAAAGTTGCGCTCCGCCAGGATCTCGCGGACCACGCCGCCGACCTGGCCGGTGGCCCCGACAATACCGATCTTCATTCCGACTGACTCCTCTGCATGGTGCTTTCACAGCCGCACTCTGCCCATCATGCCTTGTCACGCGGCGAGGGCGACCTGGTATTCCACGGTGTGAGAGAGGGCTGGGACCCGGTCTAGTGGTCCAGACCACTCGCGAGAACGAGCGCCACGTCCACCTGCGCCCGCCCGGCCGGCAGCAGCGGCAGCCGCACGTCCGGGGTGGGGATCCGGCCCTGCGCGTGCAGGACACCCTTCACCACGGTGGGGTTCGGCTCGGCGAAGACGGCCAGCGCCAGCCCGGTCAGGCGGTGCCCGAGCACGCGGGCGCGCTCCACGTCCCCGGCCCGCCAGGCCTCGGCCAGCTCGACGAAGCGGCCGGTCGCCAGGTGGGCGGCGGCGAGGATGCCGCCGGCCGCGCCGAGGGCCAGCATCGACGACACGAAGGCGTCCTCCCCGGAGAGCACCGCGAACCCCTCGGGACCGGCGGCGAGCAGCTCGACCGCCGCCTGGTCCAGCCCGCCGGTCGCGTACTTGACGCCCACCACGCCGTCCAGCGCGGCGAGTTCGCGCAGCGCGGCGGCCGACAGCTGCTGTCCGGTCCGGTACGGGATGTGGTAGACGACCAGCGGCAGCGGGCTCGCCTCCGCGAGCGCCCGGAAGTGCGCCACCGTCCCCGCCTCGCCCGGCCGCAGGAACGCCGGGACGGTGACGAGCGCGGCCGCGGCCCGCGGCACCCGGGCGCCGAGCTCGGCCAGCGCCTCCGCCGTGGCCCGGGTGTCGCCGCCGTGCGCGCCGACGATCAGCTGCGCGCCGCGCGCGGCACACACGGCGGCGCACGCGTCGATCACCGCCCGCCGCTCCTCGGCGCCCAGCGCGGCGGGCTCACCGGTCGTGCCGAGGGCGACCAGCCCGGCCGCACCGGCGTCGAGCACCTCGTGCGCGAGCTTCTCCAGGGCGTCCAGCGCGACGGAGCCGTCGGCGGCGAAGGGAGTGATGAGGGGGACGTAGATACCCGCGAGTTCCATGCGACCGATCCTGCGCCGCGCCGATCACCCAGGTCCAGTTCACATTTCCGACGCTTCTCGTAAGCTGAGCCGATGCTCGACGTCCGACGCCTGCGCCTGCTGCGCGAACTGGCCCACCTCGGCACCATCGCCGCCGTCGCCGAGGCGCTCTCCTTCAGCCCTTCGGCGGTGTCCCAGCAGCTGTCCGTCCTGGAGAAGGAGGCCGGCGTCCCGCTGCTGGAGCGCACCGGCCGCCGGGTCGCCCTCACCCCGGCCGCGCTGGGCCTGGTCCGGCACGCCGAGGCGGTGCTGGCCCGGCTGGAGCAGGCGGACGCCGAACTCGCCCACGCCCGCCGGGGCCTGGCCGGACCGCTGCGGATCGGCACCTACCCCTCGGCGGCCCGCGCGATCATCCCGGCCGTCCTCGCCGAACTGGCCGGCTGGCACCCGGGCCTGGAGCCGATGGTCACCGAGGTCGACCCGGCGGGCGTCGGCGCGGCGCTGCGCGCGGGCGAGCTCGACGTCGCCCTGGTCCACGAGTACGACCTCGTCCCGGCCGACGCCGAGCCCGGCCTCGCGGTGACCCGCCCGGTGTTCACCGAGCCGATGTACCTGGCCGCGCGCGCCCCGGGCACGGTGGCCGAGCAGCGCTCCGCGCCCTGGATCCTGGCCCCGCGCGGCACGCTCTGCCACAGCATGGCCGTGCGCGCCTGCGAGGCCGCCGGCTTCGCGCCGCGGGTCCGGCACCAGATCGACGACTTCACGACCGTCCTGGCCCTGGTCGCCGCCCGCCAGGGCGTCGCCCTCGTCCCCCACCTGGGCACCGCCGCGCCCCCGCCCGGCGTCGTCCTCACCCGCCTGCCCATGTACCGCCGCACCCGCGCCGCCTTCCGGGCCGGCGCCGGCTCCCACCCGGCGATCTCCGCCTTCGTCTCGGCCCTCCACACCTCGGTCCCCCCGGGCCTCGGCGGCACCGTCTGAGGATCCCGGCCTTCAACTCCCCCTCAATCCCACGCTCCCTCTACCCCCTTCAATCCCCGCGCCCCGAAAGGGGCCCGGGGAACTGCGCGACCAGCCAGGCAACTCCCGTCACCCGCAGGCCCACAGCTCCCCGCTCCCCGAAGTGCTCTCAGCCCGCCAGACAGCTCGGCCCGAGCAACTGCTTCAGGTCCCCGAACAACGCCGGATCCGACTTCACCCGGTGCCGGTCGAGCCGCAGCACCGTCGTCGACCGAGCGCCCTCCAGGCGCAACCGCACCTCCGTCGTCCCCCGGTGGCTGCTCAGCACCTCACCGAGCCGGGCCACCAGCGGCGGCGTCACCTTCACGCTCGGGATGTTGATGACGATCGGCGCCTCGGCGTGCGCGTTGGACAGGTCGGGGACGGCCAGCTCCATCCCCATCAGCCGCGGCACGTCCTCCCGCTTGTCCAGCTTGCCGCGCACGAACACCACGGCGTCCTCGACGAGTTGGGAGGAGACCAGCTGGTAGCTCGCCGGGAAGAACATGCAGTCGATCGAGCCGGCCAGGTCCTCGACGGTGGCGATCGCCCACGCGTTGCCCTGCTTGGTCATCTTCCGCTGGAGGCCCGAGATGATGCCGCCGATGGTGACGATCGTCCCGTCCGGCCGCTCCGCGAGGTCCGCCACCGCGCAGTCCGCCTTGTCGGCGAGCACGTGCTCGATGCCGTGCAGCGGGTGCGAGGAGACGTACAGGCCGAGCATCTCCCGTTCCTGGGTGAGCAGGAAGGCCTTGTCCCACTCCTCGTCGGAGAAGGTGACGTCCAGTCCGAAGCTCGGCTCGTCCGCGGTCGCGTCGCCGCCGAAGAGGTCGAACTGCCCCTCGGCCTCCTTGCGCTTGACCCCGACGACGTTGTCGATCATCGGCTCGAACTGCGCGCTGAGGCCCTTGCGGGTGTGCCCGAGCGAGTCGAACGAGCCCGCCTTGATCAGCGATTCGACGGTCCGCTTGTTGCAGACCACCGACTCCACCTTGTCCAGGAAGTCCGGGAAGGAGACGAACTTCCCCTTCGCCTTCCTGGTGCGGATCATCGAGTCGACCACCGGCCCGCCGACGTTGCGGATGGCGGTCAGCCCGAACCGGACGGTGTCGCTGCCGTGCGGCGTGAAGTCCGAGTCCGACTCGTTGACGTCCGGCGGCAGCACCTGGATGCCCATCTTGCGGCACTCGTTCAGGTAGACGGCGGACTTGTCCTTGTCGTCCTTCACCGAGGTCAGCAGGCCGGACATGTACTCGGCCGGGTAGTTGGCCTTCAGGTAGGCCGTCCAGTACGAGACGAGCCCGTACCCGGCGGTGTGGGCTTTGTTGAACGCGTAGCCGGAGAAGGGGACGAGGACGTCCCACACCGCCTGGATGGCCGCGTCGGAGTAGCCGCGCTCGCGGCAGCCCTTCTGGAAGGGGACGAACTCCGCCTCCAGGATCTCCTTCTTCTTCTTGCCCATCGCACGGCGCAGCAGGTCTGCCTGGCCGAGCGAGTACCCGGCGAGGATCTGCGCGGCCTTCTGCACCTGCTCCTGGTAGACGATCAGGCCGTACGTCGGCCGGAGCACCTCCTCCAGGGGCTTCTCCAGCTCCGGGTGGATCGGGGTGATCTCCTGCTGCCCGTTCTTGCGGAGCGCGTAGTTCGTGTGGGAGTTGACGCCCATCGGGCCGGGCCGGTACAGCGCGAGAACGGCGGAGATGTCCTCGAAGTTGTCGGGCTTCATCAGGCGCAGCAGCGAGCGCATCGGCCCGCCGTCGAGCTGGAAGACGCCGAGCGTGTCGCCGCGCGCCAGCAGCTCGTAGGTCGGCTTGTCGTCGAGCGGCAGCTTGAGCAGCTCGATCTTCTCGCCCTTGTTCTTCTCGATCGCCTTGACGGCGTCGTCCATGATCGTCAGGTTGCGCAGGCCGAGGAAGTCCATCTTGAGAAGGCCGAGGCCCTCGCACGTGGGGTAGTCGAACTGCGTGATGGTGACGCCGTCGGTGTGCCGGGTCCAGACCGGGATGTGGTCGGTCAGCGGCTCGGCGGACATGATGACGCCGGCCGCGTGCACGCCGGGCTGGCGGATCAGGCCCTCGATGCCGCGCGCGGTGTCGATGACCTTCTTCACGTCCGGGTCGGTCTCGTACAGGCCGCGGATCTCGCCGGCCTCGCCGTAGCGCGGGTGGCTCGAATCGGTGATCCCCGACAGCGGGATGCCCTTGCCCATGACGTCCGGCGGCATCGCCTTGGTGATCCGGTCGCCCATCGCGTACGGGTAGCCGAGGACGCGCGAGGAGTCCTTGATGGCGGCCTTCGCCTTGATGGTGCCGTACGTGACGATCATGGCGACCTTGTCGGATCCCCACTTCTCGGTCACGTAGCGGATGACGTCACCGCGCCGGCGCTCGTCGAAGTCGATGTCGACGTCGGGCATGGAGATGCGCTCGGGGTTGAGGAAGCGCTCGAAGATCAGGCCGTGCGGGATGGGGTCGAGGTCGGTGATGCCCATCGCGTAGGCGACCAGCGAACCGGCCGCCGAACCGCGGCCGGGGCCCACCGCGATGCCCTGGCTCTTGGCCCACATGATGAAGTCGGCGACCACGAGGAAGTACGCCGGGAACCCCATCTGGATGATGGTGTCCATCTCGTACTCGGCGAGCTTCTTGTGCTCCTCGTCGTACCCGCCCGGGAAGCGCCAGTCCATGCCCTCCCAGACCTTGGACTTGAAGAAGTCCGCCTCGGACTCGAAGCCGTCCGGGATCGGGAAGCGCGGCATGAGGTTCTTGAACGTGAACATGCCCTCGGTGTCGACCCGCGAGGCGACGAGGAGCTGGCTGTTGCGGCAGCCCTCCTGCCAGGCGTCCGAGGAGTCCAGGGCGTACATCTCGGCCGCGGACTTGATGTAGTAGCCGGTGCCGTCGAACCGGAAGCGGTCCGGGTCGGAGAGGTTCTTGCCGGTCTGCACGCAGAGCAGGAGGTCGTGCGCACCGGCGTCGGCCTCGGTGGTGTAGTGGGAGTCGTTGGTGACGACCGGCGGGATGTTCAGCTTCCTGCTGATCTCCAGCAGCCCGTCGCGGACCCGCTTCTCGATGTCCAGGCCGTGGTCCATCAGCTCCAGGAAGTAGTTCTCCTTGCCGAAGATGTCCTGGTAGTCGGCCGCGGACCTGACCGCCTCGTCGAACTGCCCGAGCCGCAGCCGGGTCTGCACCTCGCCGGACGGGCAGCCGGTGGTGGCCATCAGGCCGCCGGACAGCTCGGAGATCAGCTCCTTGTCCATGCGGGGCCACTTCACGAGCCAGCCCTCGGCGTAGGAGCGCGAGGTCAGCTTGAAGAGGTTGTGCAGGCCCTCCCTGTCGCGGGCCCAGATGGTCTTGTGGGTGTAGGCGCCGGACGCGGAGACGTCGTCCTTCTTCTGGTGCGGCTGTCCCCACAGGACGCGCTTGGTGTTGGACCGGGACTCGGGCGCGACGTACGCCTCGATGCCGATCACCGGGGTGATCCCGGCCGCGGTGGCCTGCTTGTGGAACTCGGCGGCGCCGTACATGTTCCCGTGGTCGGTCATCGCGACGTGGGTCTGCCCCAGCCGCTCGACCTCCTTGAACATCTGCTTCAACCGGGCGGCGCCGTCCAGCATCGAGTACTCGGTGTGGACGTGCAGGTGCGCGAACGGCTGATCGCTCAAGGCGGGGCCTCCAGAGGCTCTGGGCTTTGTGGTGGGCCGGCGAACGCGCAGGTCACAGGGGTTCCCTGGAAACAGATGTGGTCCGAACCACCTCCCGGGGTCCGGACCATCCCTCACGCGTTCACGCGTCTACTCTAGCCCGCCCCGCCCCCGCCGAGCCGCACCGCGGCGGCGTCCCGCACGGCCGTCTCCTCCAGCGGATCGTCGCGCAGAGCGACCAGGCGCTCCCCCACCTCGGGCCGTTCCGGAGCGTGTCGGACCCCCAACAGCCTGGCACCGGATTCACAGTCCCAGAGGCTCTCCACGTACGCCTCGTCGAGCCCCGCAGGCGCCACCGCGGCGAGCGCCTCCAGGTACGCCGGCCGCTCGGAGGAGTGCGGCGTCCACAGCCAGAACCGCCGCAGCAACGACGCCGCCCCGCCCGCCTCCGGCCCGAACCGCGCCAGCCCCCGCGCGAGCGCGGCCGGCCCGCACCAGGTCCGCTCCACCCAGCACCGCTCCAGCTCCTCCAGCAGCACCGGCAGCGGACGGGAATCCTCGTCCCGCCCGTGATCACCGTGCCCGTCCCGCCGGACGGGCCCGCGCGCCGGCAGCTCCAGCACCTCGTCCGCCCGCACGCGGGCGTTCCCCGCCGGCAGCTCGGCCACCGGCCCGAGCGGCAGCGCCAAGTCCCGTACCAGCCGCGCCAGGTAGAGCGCCCGCTCGTCGACCTGCCGGTCCCAGCGCCACTCCCACCGGAGGCACCCGTACACCAGCCCGGCGGCGGCCGCCGGGTCCTCCGCCGCCATCAGCGCACCCAGCCCGCGCCCCCGCTGCAGGAGCCCCGGCAGCGTCCCCGCCGGCGCGTACTCGTATCTCCGCTCAGTCACGCCCCCTCAGCTCCCGCCGGATCACCAGCCGCAGCCCGGACCACACCTCGTCGATCGCGCACACCTTGTTGTCCACCAGCCCGGTCGGCAGCGCGACCTCCCGCACCCCGTTCTCGTCCAGATCGCTCACCACCCCCGAGGACTTCTTCGGCCACGCCACCCACAGCCCCGCCGCCGGCCGCATCAGCGCCCGCAGGCCGGGCAGCCCGGTCTCGTAGGCGGCGCGCCCGGCCGGGAACCACACGCAGACGTCGAACGATCCGGCGGCTGCCGTGACGCCCTCCGGCAGGTCCGGCACCGCGAAACCCGCCGGCGCGTCCACCAGGAGCAGCTCGTCCCCCGTCCGGATGCCGAGCTTGCGCGCCAGCGGCGTCCGCGAGTACCCGCTCAGTGGTCGCACTCCGCGAGGAAGTCCAGCGCGACGGCCCACGCGCGCTCGGCCGCCTCGGCGTCGTAGTCCGCCAGTTCCGCGTCGGTGAACAGGTGCCCGGCGCCGCGGTAGCGGTGCACCTCGACGTCCGCCCCGGCCTTGCGCATCTGCAGGTACCAGGCGTTCAGCCAGTCCTCGGTCTCGAACGGGTCCGGCTCGGCGACGTGCAGCTGCACCGGGATGTCGGTGGCCGCGTCCTCCCGCAGGTCCGACGTGCCGTGCAGGAGCAGCAGGCCGCGCGCCTTCTCGTCGGCCAGCGCCAGGTTCTGCGCGAGCGAGCCGCCGAGCGAGAACCCGGCGTAGACCAGCCCGCCGTCCGCGAGCGGGGCGACCGCGGTCACCGCCCGCCGCAGCAGCTCGTCGCTCCCGCCGAGCTCCTCCTGGTACGCCAGCCCGGCCTCGATGTCGTCGAAGGTCCGCCCGTCGAACAGGTCCGGCGTGTGGACGGTGTGCCCGGCGCCGCGCAGCCGCTCGGCGGCGGCGTGGACGGCGGGGCGCAGCCCGTAGGCGGAGTGGAAGAGGACGATCTGGGCCACGGCGGGGGTCCTTCGGGAGAGGTCGGCTACCCACCCATGATCCCTCATCGCCCCGGACGGACCCGCCCCGCTACGAGACCGCTACGAGACCACGTCCTTCCGGGCGAACCCGCGGAACGCGAGCGCGAGCAGCACCGCCGCGTACGACAGCGACAGCGACACGCCCTGCACCATGCCGCCCCACTCCAGCTGCGGCTGCAGCGCGTCCGCCCACGCGTACTGCCAGTGCGCCGGCAGCCACTCCCGCAGGCTCCCGAGCGCCGTGACGGCGTCCAGCACCCCGGTGATGATCGAGGCGAACACCGCGCCGCCGACCGCGCCGAGCGGCGCGTCGGTGGCCGTCGAGAGCCAGAAGGCCAGCGCCCCGATCACGAGCTCGCTCAAAAAAACAAACGCGACAGCAACGGCCAGCCGAGGCAGCGCGTCGGCGGCCGGCAGACTGGCGCCGGCCGGGAGCTTCAGGTCCCCCCACCCGTACGCGGCCGTCCCCACGACCAGCCCGATCGCCGGCAGCATGACCACCGCGACCGCCGAGAACAGCATCCCCACCACGAACTTGCGCGCCAGCAGCCGCGCCCGCGGCACCGGCGCGGCCAGCAGGTAGCGCAGCGAGGACCAGCTGGCCTCCGAGGCGACGGTGTCCCCGCAGAACAACGCGACCGGGATCACGAGCATGAACCCGGTGCCCATGAACAGCATCGTGGTCGCGAAGTTGGCCCCGGACGCGGTGGCCAGCTCGATGAACGTGGTCCGGTCCTGGCGCCCGGGGGTCCCGCCGACCTGGAAGGCCGCCAGGACGATGAACGGCAGCGCCGCCAGCACCCCGCCGATCACCAGCGTCCGCCGCCTCCGCAGCTGCCGGACGATCTCGACCCGCAGCGGCAGCGTCCGCCCGGCCCGGTACCCCTCGGCGTGGTCCGCCGAAACGACGCCGTTCACGCCGCACCTCCGATCAACGACAGGAACGCGTCCTCCAGCCGCCGCTGCGGCCCGGCGCTCTCCACCGGCACGCCGAGGCGCACCAGCTCGGCGACCAGCTCGCTCGCCGCCATCCCGTCCAGCCGCACCAGCAGTCCGCCCTCCACGGCCTCGGCCGAGCCGACCCCGGCCAGCTCGCCCACCTTCTCGACGACCGTCTCCGGCGCGAACGACGGCGCCACCCCGATCATCAGCAGTTCCCCGGCCCCGACGATGTCGCCGACGGCGCCGGCCGTCACGAGCCGCCCGCGGTCCATGACCACGAGGTCCGTGCAGCTCTGCTCGACCTCGGAGAGCAGGTGGCTGGAGACGATGACGGTCCGCCCGCCGGCCGCGTACCGGATCATGACCTCGCGCATCTCGCGGATCTGCGGCGGGTCGAGCCCGTTGGTCGGCTCGTCGAGGATCAGCAGGTCCGGCATCCCGAGCATGGCCTGGGCGATCGCGAGCCGCTGCCGCATGCCCTGCGAGTACGTGCGCACCGCGCGGTCGAGTGCCTCGCCGAGCCCGGCGATCTCCAGCGCCTCGGCGAGGTGCGCGTCCTCCTCCGGACGCCCGGTGGCCTGCCAGTACAGCCGCAGGTTGGCCCGCCCGGTGAGGTGCGGCAGGAAGCCCGCGCCCTCGACGAACGCGCCGACCCGCGAGAGCACCGGCGCGCCGGGCCGCACGAGGTGGCCGAAGACGCGGATCTCGCCCGCGTCCGGCCGGATCAGGCCCATCAGCATCCGCAGCGTCGTGGTCTTGCCCGCGCCGTTCGGCCCGAGCAGCCCGAGCACCTGCCCCTGCTCGACCCGGAAGCCCAGGTCCCGTACGGCGTACCGGTCCGCCGAGCCCTTGTAGCGCTTGCCGAGCCCGGTGATCTGCAGCGGCACCCCGCCGAGCGCCGGGTCGTACGCGGGCCCGCCGGCCCCCCGCGCGCGCCGCCGCAGCCGGGGCGCCAGCACCAGCCCGAGGGCCACCACGACGGCGGCCACCGGGAGCATCCAGGTCCGCGCGGGCAGCGGCGTCGACTCGGTGACGAGCTGCCCGACGGTCGGCACGGCCAGCGCCCCCGCGACCGCCACCCGGTAGGTGGCCGGTTCGGCGGGCGAGGCGTACGCGAGGTCGGTGCTCGCCAGCACGAGCCGCAGCCGGTGCCCCGCCGGGAACGTGTGGTCGACGGCGGGCAGCGCCACCGTGACGGTCCGCCCGGCGTCCGCGCCGGTGACCCGCAGCGGCGCGGCGAGCTGCTGCGGCAGCTGGGCCTTGCCGTCCGGCCCGACGTCGTACAGCTTCGCGAACAGCACCGCGTCCGGCCGGTCCGCCTGCACCCGGACGGGCACGGTCGGCTGTCCGGTCAGGTGCAGCGGCCCGTCCAGCGGCGCCGACTCGAAGGCCGCGTTCTGCCCGGGGAAGTCCAGCGCCAGCCCGGCCCCCAGCGAGGCCGCCTGGCTGAGCGCCCCGATCCCCGGCAGCGTCGAGATCCCCGGCGGAGCGCCGCCCGGCGGGTTGGCGAGCGTCTTCTCCCCGCCGGTCAGGTCCACCGACCGCGAGCCGGTACCGCCGAGCCCGGGGTACGCGTCCGCCGTGGCGCCGCGCAGCACGGCCTGGAACCCGGTCGAGTCGACCCCGCCGGTCCGGGTCACCCGGAACGCCGGGCCCGTGTCGTTCCCCCGCCCCCGCAGGTAGTGGTCGAACCAGGCCGTCACCCGGTCGTCCACCCGGGCGCTCGTGTCGGTGCCCCCGTCGTGCCCGCCGGCGAACCAGTCCACCGAGACGGGCGCGCCGTTGGCCGCCACCGCCTGCGCGATCCGGTCCCCCTGGTCCAGCGGGAACAGCGAGTCCTGCTGCCCCTGCACGACCAGCGTCGGCACCTTGAGCTGCCCGGCCACCGAGGACGGGCTCGACTTGTCCAGCAGCGCGACGGCGTCCGCGTCCGCGTGCCCGCTCGTGGCGACCCGGTCGTACATCTGGCAGAGCGACTCCAGGAAGCGCCCGCACCCGACCGGCCCGCCGTCGCCGCCCGCCGGCCGGCCGCCCTCGCGCGGCGAGCCCCCGGACGGCCCGAGGTCGCCCGCGGCGCCGGTCGTGAAGAAGATCCCGGCCCACAGCTTCTTGAACACCCCGTCCGCCGCGCCCGACCCCTGCACGCCCTGCGGGAACAGCGCGTCGGCCAGGTTCCACCACGTGATCTGGGTGGCCACGGCGTCGATCCGGTGGTCGTACGCGGACGCCAGCAGCGAGACGGCGCCGCCGTAGGAGGCGCCGGTGATGCCCACCCGCGGGTCGCCGGGCCCGTCCAGCTGCACCTCGGGCCGCTGGGCCAGCCAGTCCACCAGGTGCTTGACGTCCTCGACCTCGCGGTCGGGCGCGTTGAGCCCGATCTTCCCGCCCGAGTGCCCGAAGCCGCGCGCCGACCAGGTCAGCACCGCGTACCCCTGCCGGGCCAGCTGCTCGGCCCGGTCGTGCTCGCCCTCCTTGGAGCCGCCGAAGCCGTGGGCGAGCAGGACCGCCGGGCGCGGGGTGGAGCCCGTCGTGAAGAACGAGGTGTCCAGCTGCACCTGCTGGGCGCTGCCGGGCGTCTCCGGCATGCTGAGAAAACGATCCTCCTGGTGGACCGGCTGCTCCCCGCCGGACGCCACCGCCGCCGTGCCGATCCCCGCGACGGCCACCAGGGCCACCGCACCGGCCAGCAGTCTCCGCCGCGTCACCGCACCGCGGCCGCGCCACCGACGCCACGCGCCACCGAACTCCATGGCCGTTGATCGTAACGGCCGCACGAGTAGGCGTCCGATAAAGCCACCGCCCCGGCCCCCGCCCGTTTCACCCGCTTCCAGTCCGCTATGCCCGGGTATCGTACGGCTCACCCGACCCCAGTCCCCTCGGCGAGGTGCCCGTGTTCCGGCCGCTGATCACCCTGCTCGCCACCATCGTCGCCACCCTGGCGACCGGCTGGACCGTCGACCAGGCCCTCCAGCGCATCGCCGCCCGCAACCCCGGGGCCCCGGTCTGGCCACTGCTCCGCAGGTGCCGGATCCCCCTCCAACTCAGCGTCATCACGGCCCTGTTGCTCGCCGCGAGCCCGCTCAAGCGGATCTTCCACCTGAAGAACGACGAGGGCGCGCACCACCTGCTCCTGCTCTTCCTCCTCGCCTCCCTCGGCTGGCTGACGGTCCGCGTCGTGGCGGCGCTCCTGGAGGCGCTGCTCGGCCGGTACGAGACCGTCACCGAGGACCCCGCCCGCAGGCAGCGCGTGCACACCCAGATCAGCATGCTGCGCCGCGCGGTGAGCGCCGGCATCGTCATCGTGACGGTCGCCGTGATGCTGCTGACGTTCTCCGCGATGCGCACAATCGGCGCCAGCCTGCTCGCCTCCGCCGGCATCATCGGCATCGTCGCGGGCATCGCCGCCCAGAGCGCCCTGGGCAACTTCTTCGCCGGCCTGCAGATCGCCTTCGGCGACACGGTCCGGATCGGCGACACCGTGGTGGTGGACGGCCAGCAGGGCACGGTCGAGGAGATCACGCTCTCCTACCTGGTGGTGCGGCTCTGGGACCACCGGCGCCTGATCGTGCCGGTCTCCTACTTCGTCAACAAGCCGTTCGAGAACTGGACCCGCCGCGACCCCGGCCTGCTCGCCGCGGTCCTGCTCCACCTCGACCACACCACCCCGGTCGACGCCCTGCGCGGGGCCCTGCACACCCGCCTGGAGACCCACCCCCTCTGGGACGGCACCGAGTGGGCCCTCAACGTCACCGACGCCACCCCCAGCACCATCGTCGTCCGCGCCACGATGACCGCCCGCACCCCCGACGACGCCGCCCAACTCCGCTTCGACATCCGCGAACACCTCATCGCGTACCTACGCGACGAACACCCCGAAGCCCTCCCGCGCCTCCGCACGACCCCCTGAACGACGAATCCCCCCGCACCCCTTCCGGGGCGCGGGGGGATCGCGGGGCCTACAGCACTCGCGTCATCGTCCGGTGCGGGATCCCGGCGTCGTCGTACACCGGCCCCTCCGCCGCGTACCCCAGCCGCTCGTAGAACCCGAGCGCCTGCACCTGCGCGTGCAGCTCCAGCTCCACGGCCCCACGGGCGATCCCCGCGGCCTCGATCGCCCGCACCAGCGAGGCCCCGAGCCCGGTCCCCCGGGCGGCCTGCACCACCGCGAGCCGCCCCAGCAGCACCCGCCCGGCGCGCCCACCGGTGAGCTCCAGCGCGGCGTCCCCGTGGATCAGCCGACCGGTGCCGAGCGCGGTGCCGTCCCCCGCGACCGCGAGCACGTGCACCGAGGTGGCGTCGTACTCGTCGTACTCCAGCTCCTCCGGCACGTTCTGCTCGACGACGAACACCTCGCGCCGGACCGCCCGCACGAGCTCCAGGTCCGCGTCGCCCTCCGCGACGCGGATCCCCGCGGCCGCCGTCATCTCAGCTCTCCGACGCGATGATGTCGAGCGCCTTGCGCAGGTCCGCCGGGTACTCGCTGGAGAACTCGACCCACTGCCCGTCCGCCGGGTGCTCGAACCCGAGCGAGACGGCGTGCAGCCACTGCCGGGTCAGCCCGAGCCGCTTGGCGAGCGTCGGGTCGGCGCCGTAGGTGAGGTCGCCGACGCACGGGTGGCGCAGCGCGGACATGTGCACGCGGATCTGGTGGGTGCGGCCGGTCTCCAGCTTGATGTCGAGCAGCGACGCGGCCCGGTACGCCTCGATGAGGTCGTAGTGCGTGACGGACGGCTTGCCCTCGCGCGTCACCGCCCACTTCCAGTCCGAGCTGGGGTGGCGCCCGATCGGCGCGTCGACCGTGCCGCTCATCGGGTCCGGGTGGCCCTGGACGAGCGTGTGGTAGCGCTTCTCGGTGATGCGGTCGTGGAACTGGCGCTTGAGGTCGGTGTACGCGCGCTCCGACTTCGCCACGACCATCAGGCCCGAGGTGCCGACGTCGAGCCGGTGGACGATGCCCTGGCGCTCGGCCGCGCCGGAGGTGGAGATCCGGAAGCCGGCCGCGGCGAGGCCGCCGATGACGGTGGTGCCGGTCCAGCCGGGGCTGGGGTGGGCGGCGACGCCGACGGGCTTGTCGACGAGCACGATGTCGTCGTCCTCGTGGACGATCCGCATGCCGTCGACCGGCTCGGCGACGACCTGCACCGGGGCGGCGGGGGCGGGGATCTCGACCTCCAGCCAGGAGCCGGCGGTCACCCGGTCCGACTTGCCGGCCTGGGCGCCGTCGAGCGTCACCTTGCCGTCGGCGGCCAACTCGGCGGCCTTGGTCCGGGAGAAGCCGAACATCCGGGCGAGGGCGGCGTCGAGTCGCTCGCCCTCCAGGCCGTCGGGTACGGGGAGGCTGCGGATCTGCGCTGCGGTACTCACCCGTACGAGTATGCCGGAAAGGCGGCCGCCACCTTCCGCCCGTCCCTCCCGGCCGCCTGGTTGCGCCGCTACTTCGCCGGCTTCTCCGCCTGCTGGTGCACGGTCCCGTCCGGGTTGCTCCCGCGGAACGACAGCAGGACGACCAGGATCCCGCCGCACACGATCGCCGAGTCCGCGAGGTTGAAGACCGCGAAGTGCTGCACGGAGATGAAGTCCACGACGTGCCCGCGGAAGACGCCGGGCGCGCGGAACAGCCGGTCGGTGAGGTTGCCGAGGGCCCCGCCCAGCAGCAGCCCGAGCGCGATCGCCCACGGCAGGCTGTACAGCCGCCGGGCGATGCGCCAGATCACGACGATGACGGCCGAGGCGATCATGGTGAAGACGACGGTGAGTGCCTGGCCCATGCCGAACGCGGCCCCGGAGTTGCGGATCACCTGGAAGGTCACGACGTCGCCGACGACCTTGATCGCCGCGTGGTTCTCCAGCCGGGCGACGACCAGCAGCTTGCTGCCGAGGTCGACGAGGAACGCGAGCACGGCGACGACCAGCAGGACGCCGATCCGCCGCGGCCCCTTGCCCTTCTCCACCGCCGTGGCGCCGTCCGTGGCCGCCGGTTCGGCGGACTCCGCGGGCTCTGCAGGCTCGGCCACGGCCACCTCCACGGCTTCGGCGGGGGCAGGGACGGCGTCGTCCCGGGTCTGGGGAGAACCTTGCGTACTGATGATCCGCTCCGCTGCCGATGGAGCTCCCCCGGCCGGAGGTGGGGGAGGGTGGTGGGCCGGTGACGACACCGGTCGCTCCCCGTCACGGGGGCGTCGGGCGACGTTCAGGCGACGTTACGGGGTCGAGCGTACGGCAAGCCCGACCCCCCGCGCCGCGCCGGTCGGGCGGTTCAGCGGCGTTCCTGCTTGGCCTTGCACTGCACGCAGAGCGTGGCCCGCGGGAAGGCCTGCATCCGGGCCTTGCCGATGGCCTGCCCGCAGGACTCGCAGACGCCGAAGCCGACGCCCTCCAGCCGCTCCAGGGCGCGCTCGATCTGGGCGAGGCTGTCCCTGGCGTTGTTGGCGAGGGCGAGCTCGCTCTCCCGCGAGATGTTCTTGGTGCCGGCGTCCACCTGGTCGTCGCCGGCTCCGTCGTTGGAGTCGCGCATCAGGCCGGAGATGGCGGCCTCGGCGGCGCCGATCTCGTTCTGCAGCCGCTCCAGCTCGCTGATCAGTTCGTTGTGCAGCTCGTGGACCTCCTCCGAGGTCCACGGCTCCTCGCCCGGACGGACCGGCAGCGTGGCCGGGTCCACGGATTCTGCGCCGCGCAGCACGGTGACGGTGTCGGTGCTGGTGTTCTGCCGTGCGGTAGTGGTCACGGTCCCCTCCCCTGGATCGGCCGCCACGGCCTTGCGTGCCCGCTTGGTGGCGGTACCCGCGCCGGTTGCCTTCTCAGCCATGGCTTCGACCCCATCTACGAACGAATCGAGCCGCCGGTTCCCGGCGGCTTCCAGTGCCGGAACGATAATCCCGATCAAAACCGGTCACAACATGACATACCGACGCCTCACCATGATCCCACCCAGGCAGCCGCCCCAACCGCCACGCCCCTCGCGCTGACCAGACTTGTGCCCAGAACACCCCCTCCTAACCACCCCGCGGCGCACCCCCGGGAGCACCCGCGAGCAGCCGTTCGGCGCGTCCCGCGCACCCCGCGCCGGACGAAACCGACTTGCGGCAGCCGATACACTGGGCCTGCAAGGCGCAGATGGGACGAGTACCGACGTACGCAGCCACCAGCGACCCGGGGACGGTGCGAGCCCGGGGGTGTGCGCGGCGGGAAGATCACCCCGGAGCCGCCGGAAGAACGGCCACCACCACGGCGGCCCACTAGACCCGGCAGCAACCCCAAACAAGAGGGCCGCACCGCACCACCGCGGCCAAGGAGGGTGGTACCGCGGGTCGGCGAAGGCCGTCTCGTCCCTCCGGAGGATTCAGTCCCAGCATCCGCCGGAGGTAGACACCCGCGATGAGCACCTACAACCCCGTCCCCGCACAGGTGGATCTCCCCGCCCTGGAACACCAGATCCTGTCCTTCTGGCAGGACAACAAGGTCTTCCAGCGCAGTCTGGAGCAGTCCGAGGGCCGTCCCGAGTGGGTGTTCTACGAGGGCCCGCCGACCGCCAACGGCATGCCCGGTGCGCACCACATCGAGGCCCGCGTCTTCAAGGACGTCTTCCCCCGGTACCGGACCATGAAGGGCTACCACGTCGCCCGCAAGGCCGGCTGGGACTGCCACGGCCTGCCGGTCGAGCTGGCCGTCGAGAAGGAGCTCGGCTTCTCCGGCAAGCAGGACATCGAGGCCTACGGCATCGCCGAGTTCAACGCCAAGTGCCGCGACTCGGTGACCCGCCACACCGACGCCTTCGCCGAGCTGACCACCCGCATGGGGTACTGGGTCGACCTCGACGAGGCCTACCGCACGATGGACCCGTCCTACGTCCAGTCCGTGTGGTGGTCGCTCCAGCAGATCTTCGACAAGGGCCTGCTGGTCCAGGACCACCGGGTCGCCCCCTGGTGCCCGCGCTGCGGCACCGGCCTGTCCGACCACGAGCTGGCCCAGGGCTACGAGACGGTCGTCGACCCCTCGGTCTACGTGAGGTTCCCGCTCACCAGCGGCCCGCTCGCCGGCCGCGCCGCGCTGCTCGCCTGGACCACCACCCCGTGGACCCTGGTCTCCAACACCGCCGTCGCCGTGCACCCGGACGTCACCTACGTGGTGGCCACCGACGGCACCGAGCAGGTCGTCGTCGCCGAGCCGCTGGTCGCCAAGGCGCTCGGCGAGGGCTGGGAGACCACCGGCGAGTCCTTCACCGGTGCCGAGATGGAGCGCTGGGGCTACCGGCGCCCGTTCGAGCTGGTCGACATCGAGGGCGCCCACTTCGTCCTCAACGCCGACTACGTCACCACCGAGGACGGCACCGGCATCGTCCACCAGGCCCCCGCCTTCGGTGCGGACGACCTCACGACCTGCCGCAAGTACGGCCTGCCGGTGGTCAACCCGGTGCTCGCCGACGGCACCTTCGCCCCCGAGGTCCCGCTGGTCGGCGGCCAGTTCTTCAAGAAGGCCGACGAGGCCCTGGTCGCGGACCTCAAGGAGCGCGGCCTGCTCTTCCGCCACGTCGCCTACGAGCACAGCTACCCGCACTGCTGGCGCTGCCACACCGCGCTGCTCTACTACGCGCAGCCGTCCTGGTACATCCGGACCACCGCCGTCAAGGACGCGCTGATCCGGGAGAACGAGGCCACCAACTGGTTCCCGGAGACGGTCAAGCACGGCCGTTTCGGCGACTGGCTGAACAACAACATCGACTGGGCGCTCAGCCGCAACCGGTACTGGGGCACCCCGCTGCCGATCTGGCGCTGCGAGGAGGGCCACCTCACCTGCGTCGGCTCGCTGGCCGAGCTGTCCGAGCTCACCGGCACCGACCAGAGCGGCCTCGACCCGCACCGCCCGTTCATCGACGAGGTGACCTTCGCCTGCCGCGACTGCGGCGGCACCGCCACCCGCGTGCCCGAGGTCATCGACGCCTGGTACGACTCGGGCTCGATGCCCTTCGCCCAGTACGGCTACCCGTACCAGAACAAGGAGCTGTTCGAGAAGCGCTACCCGGCGCAGTTCATCTCCGAGGCGATCGACCAGACCCGCGGCTGGTTCTACACGCTGATGGCCGTCGGCACCCTGGTGTTCGACAAGAACAGCTACGAGAACGTCGTCTGCCTGGGCCACATCCTGGCCGAGGACGGCCGCAAGATGTCCAAGCACCTGGGCAACATCCTGCAGCCGATCCCGCTGATGGACCAGCACGGCGCCGACGCGGTCCGCTGGTTCATGGCGGCCGGCGGCTCGCCCTGGTCGGCCCGCCGGGTCGGCCACGGCACGATCCAGGAGGTGGTCCGCAAGACCCTCCTCACCTACTGGAACACCGTCGCCTTCCAGGCCCTGTACGCCCGCACCGCCGACTGGGCCCCCTCCGCGGGCGACCCGGCCCCCGCCGACCGTCCGGTCCTGGACCGCTGGGTGCTCTCCGAGCTGAACACCCTGGTCCGCGAGGTCGACGCGGCGTTCGAGGCCTACGACACCCAGCGCGCCGGCAAGCTGCTGTCCGCGTTCGTCGACGACCTGTCCAACTGGTACGTCCGCCGCGGCCGCCGCCGCTTCTGGCAGGGCGACGCCGCCGCACTCGCCACCCTGCACGAGGCGCTGGAGACCGTCACCCGCCTGATGGCCCCGCTCACCCCGTTCATCACCGAGCGGGTCTGGCAGGACCTGGTGGTCCCGATCGACGAGACCGCCCCCGCCTCCGTCCACCTGGCCACCTGGCCCGAAGCGGACGAGACCCTGGTCGACCCGGCGCTCTCCCGCCACATGGCGCTGGTCCGCCGCCTGGTCGAACTCGGCCGCGCCACCCGCGCCGAGTCCGGTGTGAAGACCCGCCAGCCGCTGTCCCGCGCGCTGATCGCCGCCCAGGGCTGGGAGGAACTGCCCGCCGACCTGCGCGCGCAGATCGCCGAGGAGCTCAACGTCTCCACCCTGGAGTCCCTCGCCGAGGTCGGCGGCTCCCTCGTCGACACCACCGCCAAGGCCAACTTCCGCGCCCTGGGCAAGCGCTTCGGCAAGGGCGTCCAGGACGTCGCCAAGGCCGTCGCCGCCGCCGACGCCGCCCACCTCGCCACCGAACTGCGCGCCACCGGCCAGACCAGCGTCCAGCACGACGGCGAGACGATCACCCTCTCCCCCGACGAGGTGATCATCACCGAGACCCCGCGCGAGGGCTGGGCCGTCGCCAACGAGTCCGGTGCCACCGTCGCCCTCGACCTGGCCATCACCCCGGAGCTCAAGCGGCTCGGCATCGCCCGCGACGCCATCCGCCAGATCCAGGAGGCCCGGAAGAACTCCGGCCTGGACGTCGCCGACCGCATCGTCCTCCGCTGGCGCGCCACCTCCGAGGAGACCGCCGAGGCCATCGCCGAACACGGCCCCCTCGTCGCCGACGAGGTCCTCGCGACCGACTTCGCCGCCGGCGCCGCCGACTGGACCTCCGACACCTTCACCGACGAGTCCCTCGGCCTGGCCTTCCAACTCCGCAAGGCCTGACCCGAACAAGAACCGCCGCCCGGCTCAGCAGAGCCGGGCGGCGGTTGCACACCCAAAACCAACCCCAGTCTGATATAAACAAAAAAACAAGCCGACCAAAAAACAAAGCAACAG